>NZ_JBMQOC010000036.1:0-33127 GCF_053550995.1 Parapedobacter sp. | reverse complement strand
CTCCTACACCCTGCAATCGGTCGACTGGGCGAATTCGCGCATCGCACGCGATCCCCGTGCGGAAGTGGCTTCATTGAAGCAGCTACCCGGCAAGCACCTGGTCGTGTGGGGTGCCGGGGAGTTGGCATCCGCGTTGTTGCGGATGGGGCTCGTGGACGAATTCCGGATTACCATCGTCCCGGTGCTGCTGGGTGGCGGAGTGCCCTTGTTCCGGGGCATAGACCGTACCCGGTTGAAAGCCCTTGAAGTGCGCCCGCTGCAAAGCGGCGCGGTCATTGTTCGCTACGGCGTGAACACCGGTAAATAGGGGGAGTCGTTAGGGATCCATGCCGGCATAGTGCGCTTCGATCGCACTTCCGATTTCGTTGACAGTCTCCTGATCCAACAGGTTTTCCACCGCACTCCAGGAATTGTCCCCGTTATTGATCAGGCTGACCTGCGCGGCACCCAGATCCACATCAAACGTTTCCGTTTCGTGGGATACCGCCGCCGAGCAGCGCTTTCCCGTCACCGGATCGATAAACCCAATCCCGAAGGGCAGGTTTACCTTATTTATGGGCTTGTCGTGCCCGTGTTTATCTATATCAATATCGATATCCATACCCTATAAACGATTCAAAAGGTTCTTTGTTTATCCGGTTACATTCGGATTTAACCGGTTATTCTCCGGTTAGCCGGTATGGCCCACGCTACCTTTGGGCAAATGGATATGCCCATCGACATAGCGAATAACCTGTTGGTCAGCCTGCTGGCCGCCCAGCATTTGGGCAATGTCGGCTTCGACCGATGGACCTATTTCTGCCATTGCCAGCGACCGGGAGAGCGCACGTGGCGCCCCGTTCCCACACACCGGATTGCCGATTGTGAGGACGCTTACCCGGCACCCACCGCCGCCGAGTTGTTGGCGGTGCTGCCACCAGCCGTCGCCATCGAAGGGTCCAACTTCGTCGTTTACCCGCAACCCGATGTCACGGCCTGCCATGAACCGGCGAATCGCTGCGCCCAGTTCACATTAACCATGCCCGATGAAGGCCTCTATAATGCCGCCTATCGGTTGGATGGGCTGGTGGTAACCTGGCTCCGGCAAGGGGAAGAGGCCGTTCCGCTGATGGCGACCGGCAATCACCTGCCCGACTGCCTGGCCGAACTCGTGGTACTGCTCTGCACCCACGGACTAATTACCTTGCAGGTACATCCGCTGGAATGCAACGACCCATGAAATTCATCATTAATAACTAGCATATGCAGATCAACAGACAATTTGTGGTCTCGTTGCCCATGGCGACGAGGCTTGCGGAAGCCGGACTATTTTGGCCGTGGGTAAACTATTTTTACCAATTCAATGAAAACCCGAGATCGGAGTGGATTGTACGGTTTGACCAGGTTTCACCCCATCAACAAGCGATCCCGGCACTCACGACGACGGAACTATTGGCATGGATGCCACCTCGGTTGAATGTTAACCGCGAGACGTTGAGCGCTACGTTCCGATCATATGTCCCGATTGGTAAACGGGCGACGCGCTGCACGTTTGCAGAATTCGACCTTCAGAAGCCCGTTGCCTACGAGTATTTCGTCGCATACCGACATTTGGGAGCTGCCATTGCGATTCCCGAACCTTCCGAGGCAACCGGATACCTGCCGTTGATGGCGACCAACGAACACCTGCCGGATTGTCTGGCTGATCTGGCGTTATCGTTGCTTCGGGTTGGACTTTATCGATTCATGGATTGGTCGAACGAATCCTTTATGGACCCTTCAATCGCCCATGATCACCCTTGTGACAGTCGCGATAAGATGACCCCCGGCTAACCGCATGGGATATCAACCTTTCGCCCGGCACTACGCGGGCCCCGCAACCTGGAAAGGGAGCGGGGTCCAGTTGCCAAATCTTTTCAGCCAGAATATCCCGTGCCCACGTCTTGATCGGCCTTGATTCCCGATTCGCTGCGCACCACCAGTACCCGCTCCGCACCGAGCACGAGGTAACCGATGTCATAGCAGTAATGGTAGGTGCTGCCGCTCCGCGTTTGGTAAATGCTCGTGTGGTAGGCGAAATCGAACCCCCGCCACACCAATTCCGACTTGCTGGTTACCGTTTTTCCGCTGGGATTCAACGCCAAAAGGATCTCCCGGTTGCGCTTCAGTACCGCATTGATCCGGCGCACCGGGTCCAATGCGGCCCTCCGGTATTTCGCGCCATAGGCACTGCGGCACTGATCGTCACAGAATTTCTTGTCTGACCGTCCGCTGATGGGTAACTGGCAATATGCACAAGCACGTTCGCTCATGGGTGGGCGGGTTGGTGATTAATCGGAAATGAACGTGTCCGCTTCGTCAGCATCGGGGAATTCCAATTCCCCAGGCGTCGGCTGCGGCGACTGATATTCGGAGGTGTCTTCCCGGAGCAACGGGATTTCCTCGCAGAACCATTCGTTGTAGCGCTGCTCCTTCCGCGTCTCATAGCTCATCTTCGGAACGGCCGTCCTGCCCAATGCGAATGCGGCGATGGGCAGCTTCGGATAGGCATTTTGCAGCACCCGGATGATGGCCCGGAAGGTCGTGCCGGTGGTGATGATATCATCCACGAGCAGGATGCATCCGATCCGGCCGGTGTCGACCGCAGTAGCCACCCGGTATTGATTCCATAGCGTCCGCCAGCGATCATCCCGGTTCAGGCCCTTCAACGGCCTGGTCCGGGTGCGCTTCGCCAGCAGCCAGGGCGCATACGAACAGCGGTTGGCACTTGCCAACCGGGCACATAGCTTGTCCAACGGTGTATCGGGCACCGCATCCGGACGGATCGATTGCTCCTGACTCCCGAGGGGCCGGACGATCAGGCAGTCCCGCGGCAAGGTGATCGCTTCCGCCGCATAACGTGCCCAGGCATCGACATGGACGGGGTTGTTCTTTTTGAATAGCACCAGGCTTCGGCTCACCGCATCGGGGCACAGGTTAATCGGGAAATAGGTACACAGATACTGGAGTTTCACCCGCCGTTTCCGGTACTGGATGAGTGCTGCACGGGTAACCGTGGATTTGATGGTAAACATGGTTTATGTTTTGCGTTAGTCGTTCCGGCTCGATACACATCTCCGGCTTAACCACAAAACTATGCCCCATTTTTTACACAGGTGGTGACATATTCTGGGAAATCGGATTTTTTTCCGCCCGGTCGAACGACCAGTCCACGATGCGGTCAACTGCGTCCGTTATCCGCTGTTTGCCGGTGTCGGTCCCTACGTCGATACCGCAGAACGTCCCACCGCAGGAATGTGCGCGCAGCGTCAGGTAATACAACCCGCCGGTCAGGATGGCGACAATGGCGCGCAGGTCCACGTCTGTACGGTCGAATGCCGGGTCGGTCAGCCCGAACAGTTCCTCGCCGATCTGCTCGCGCATGGCACTCACCACCCGCATCGGTTTGTTCCGCTGGCTGATTTCCCACAGCACGGCTTTCTGCGTCTCCGGCGAATGTTCCAGGTAATCCACGAATTCCGATAGGAGGGAATGGGCCAGTCGCCGGCCCCGGTCAGCGCGATGCTGTTCCACCAGTTCATTCACACTCGTGCGCTTGCCCACCCAGAAGTCTTTTGTGCGGATGTAGGTTTCAATCAGTTCGTTCAGGCTGCCGAAATACCGGTAGATCAGCTTCTTGCTCACGCCAGCCGTGCGGGCCACATGGTTCACGCCCAATTTGGTGTGCCCCTCCGTCCGGATGATTTCGCCCACCGCCTCCAGCAATTTGTTCATCGTCCGCTCCCGGTTACGGATCGGACCATCGGTGATTTTGCGTCCCATAATTTATGAGATTGTTGGTCGGATAAATTTCCGATAAATCCCGGAAAAAACCAAAGTCAGGGATGCGCAGTACTCAAAGACTGCCTTAGTACGCGTCATCGATGATTTTCATCGCTTCCTCCTGGGCATCTTTGGTAGATTTAAACACCTTGGAGTAGAAATAAAACACGGCGACGCCAAACTTTGGCAATTCTATAAATATGAAATCGTCCAGTTTGTGGAAGAAATGGAATCCTTTGTTTGTCGTCGTGAATATGAGTAAGGAATTAAGGTGCGTGGCTTTTGATTTTACAGTTGTTCGCATTAAGGTTTTCCGGATCCGCACTTTGGCATTGAATGGAAGATCTTCGCGGAATTCTAATAATTTGATTAATGGTATGTCTTTCAGCAAAGGTATGTGGGGTCCGTTGACCGGGCTTAAAAACCGATGAACGGCATTCATCACGTGGAATTTGTAGTCTATGATTTCCAACCATCTGATGATGTTCTCGCATTCATAGGGGCCATAGGGATACTTCTTCGGATTAACGTGCTCAAACAAATCTTGGATATAACGCTCCAACGCGTTTAGGCGCTCATTATTGCAAATGCGGCATGCTGGAATTGCACTTCTTTCATATGTTCTTGCATGGCCATTGATCGTAATATTAAAGAATTTTTTGGCGTCCTTTTCAAATGCCCATCTTGGTATTATATGTTCGTTGGTTACGTCGGAGTCGCTGCCACAGAACATGCAGATTTTCGGAGTTATTTCGAACTTTTCTCGATCGCGCAGTGTTAAGAAATTACTGTCAATGAAATCGATAATGACCGGAATACCCTTGCGGACAGTCACCCTGAGCTGCCTCAATTGGTTATCGAGCATAGAGTAAGTGCGTTAGCTACAATTGGTTGCTACATTCATTCACCTGCAACCCAATAGGTTCCTGTTAATTTCCCGTCGCCGGAAAGAAAGGCCTCTCCGTAATACCTAATCCGGTTTTCAGCTAGCCATCTCAGTTCGAAAATCTGATATCCGCCTGGCTGTATGTTCAGTTCCATCTTAATCGCCTGTCTCGATTCCAGCCACGTAGAGTCGAATATGCCGATAAAGTTGGATGGCATCCCTTTCTTTCGATCTGCACTTTCCGTGAATACATTTGATTTTACGTTATCAATGAATTCATCAATCAAATTTCCATTCTGCGTCAGCTGGAACCAAAAGCTACCGATGTCCTTTCTCTTTTTCATGTTGACTAGGTCCAATAAAGGTTACGAAACCCAAATATAAGGGAAAGCGAATTGAACCTCAAATAATCCCGCTGTTTTCTGGTGCTTGACGAATATGGTGTCATCCGGTCGCAGCCGCTCTACCGCGCACCACTCCGGTTAAATACCCACCGCATGAAAAGCATCCAAATGCCAAACGCTACCGCAAAATTCGGCCACGGATTTTCGGCTTTGGTGGCAAACAGCAGCGCTCCCGTCACGATGACCATGGTGATAAGAAATAGTAGCAATGCCTTCATAACCTGTTTATTTTTTTCAAATTTACTAAAAAAATTAGAAAGTTGCCGGATTGCTGTTATTTTTGTCAGATGAACGTGATCGAAGAATTCTACTACCGGCAAACCGCTGCGGTACGGGAAACGCTACTGGTTATGAGAGATTTCATACTGTCCCGCGATCCGGCGATTACCGAACACTGGAAGTACAACATGCCGTTTTTCTATTTCCGTGGCAAGATGTTCTGCTACCTTCGAATTAATCGCCAGAGCGGACAGCCCTACCTGAGCATGTTCGACGGCAAATTCATCGAGCATCCCTTGCTCCAGCAAGAGAGCCGCAAGCGGATGAAAATCCTACAAATTGACCCCGAATCCGACCTGCCGGTGGAGGCGATTTCCTGGATTCTCGACCGCGGTCTGGAAATCCAGCGGAGCCGGGGAAATAGGGGAGTACCCACCCGGTAGCGGTATCCGCCATTGCCGGTTATTCCGGCTGAGCGGCTTCCCCCGTTGGCACTCAGGCCACAGTCACCGGGAATCCGCTCAACCCGAACCGGCAGCACCCGAAGCCGATTTCGTTTTCCGCGTGAAAGCTGGCCGACACACCCCCAATCCGGCTTTCACCCTGTATCACGAAAACCGCTTCTTTCCCGGCCAGCCCACAGTCCCCTGTGGCTTCGGATAGCATGTTCGTCCCACCCAAAATTGAGAATTTCTAGCGCCTACGTTCTCCTTCCATATGGTTAACTAAATGTTAAAAATATTTACTCGAATTGGATGGCAAACCGGAAATTTGGACTAATTTCTTTAGAAATCTGCGTATTTTTCTGTCAAGACTTTCACAAATATTTCACAAAGCGTTTTTCGGCTACCTAAATTGTGTTATATTTGATTAGAGGAATCAACTATTTTTTCGGTTCAAAAGTCGTTCTTTTTTCGGTTCCGCTGACCTTGAAAACCTTCAATAATATTGCGTTTTTAACAGTGCACGGGCCGATTTTATCAATTTTGAAAAGTGATTTTCATTTGTTGGGGATAATGCGTAAGTTTGCACCCGCAATGCGACATTTGTCGCGTGGCACCCATAGCTCAGTTGGTTAGAGTAGAAGACTCATAATCTTTTGGTCCCTGGTTCGAGCCCAGGTGGGCGCACAAATAAAAAAGGTCGTTTTTCCGCAAGGAAAAACGACCTTTTTTATTTCTTCGGATACATTAGGAGCATCTGCCCCAGACTATTAAGTAGTCCAAAACACCAGTGTCAGCAACGATACCCCCATGAACAGTTACATGACGATCATGACACCAGCTATTTTGGTCACCCTATCATTATTCTTCCCCACCACAACACCCGAAGTTTTCAGCCATTTGGAAGGCTCACCGTTAACGGGGTTGATTTTATGTTCAAAATGGTATAGCTTGTCGTTATCAACAACACCAGCAGCAAGCTGTTCCAAGCCTGCTACCGCATGCTTGTCGAGAACCCGCGATATGTCTATGTCATTGGACGAAATCGGCGCGTCTTCCGGTATTCCATAAATTTTTCTGGCCCCACGGGAGAGTTCAAATGACATATCCTCCAAATTGAGCGACCAATAACCGATACCTGGTAAGTCAACTTCCATGGATATGGATTCCAGGATTTCCAGCATCCGTGTGCCGGCATTTTCCAGTGCAATGTAACTTTCCTCCAACTCTTGCCCGGTTCTTAGGAGCTCTTTGTACAACTCGTCATTCTGTTCTTCCAGCGTGGAGACAGTTGCCATTAGCCTTCCATTTTCGGTTTGAAATCGGGTGATCTCATGCATCGTTTGGACAATAAAATCCGGTTCCGTAGCCGCTTTTTCAAAAACACTTTCAAAAAAAGCGGGGTCGGTCGTATTTCCTAACGGGTGAGTCAGTGTGATCCTAGCTGTTTCCGAACTAATCGATTTCAGTGCTCGCATGATGGCGGCATTTCCGGACGATTCAGTCAATTTTAAAGCAGACATCCCTTCCAGCGATTCAATCTCCCATAGCCTTACAAAGGCTTCATTGGCGTAACAGATCATAAAATCGTAGGCAGAATAGATAGCGATCGGTAAACAATTTCCGGTAAGTATATTCAGTAATGGACCCGAAAACAGATCGTTTTTATTTTTCATCTTCATTATGATTATTTTATTGTTGGCCAGGTTAAAAAAATAGTCACGTTTATGGGCGACCTGATTTTCGTACGTCAGGTGATTATTCAAATTTTGCAAAACCATACGTTAACGGTCTGCATTTTTCGTTAGTTTCTCGGGCGAATATCCGAAATGTTTCTTGAAAACATATGAAAAATACGACAAGTTTTCAAAACCGACTTCCTAACAGACCTCAATCGGTTTCCTTTTTTGCTGCGATATGAAAATGTGCCAATTCTGATCGCTTTTGGCTAAAGCCATTGATGAAGTGAAACATTCAAGCCCCGATTAAATGTCGCCAGGCGCGTTCCGTCGGTAGTAAGGTTAATCCAGAAAGATAACGATGCAATTTATTCTCAAACTTTTCATATAAAGATGTAATTCCGGCAATAAATATCGGGTATTCGCGTTTCATAATCAGTATTGGTCTGTCAAAGCGAGGTGTACTTGGGCAGTTTCTGCCAGTGACGAGGCGCTAGAAGACCGGTAACATGTATATTTAAGATTACGATAATGAATTGTCCAAGCTGCAACGAAACCCTGTTGATGTCCGTACGTAACCAGGTTGAGATCGATTACTGTCCCAAATGCCGTGGAATCTGGCTTGACCGCGGTGAATTGGATAAAATCATCGAGCAATCCGAAAGGACTTACCCACAAACTACCGAAAGCCCGGAGGCTTATCCAGATCGACGCTACCAAGAACGGGGAGACTATCGAGAGGATCGCCACGGCGGCTACCGTAAAAAGAAGAAATCTTTTTTAGGAGATTTCTTTGACTTCGATTAAGGAAAAAGAAATTTCAATCGATCCAGCTTTCCTTGACTAAACCGGTTGTTCCTTGTTAACTTCAACGCTTAGTTCTTGGGGGAAGGCGCCTGTCTAAATCGTGTGGTGCGCTTAGAATTGCGGGGCGGTTAACGAGCGTGGAATTTCGTATCTTTGTGAAAAAAGAGATCTGATGAGGTGTTATATTTTTTTATTTGTTACGTTACTGACTTGGGTGAATGCGAAGAGTTATGGCCAAGAAAAAACGGAACCCTGGAATAACAAACAGCTTTTAGAAACGGAAGTGCTTGCTTCCAAGATCGCGGTGGGTGAAGCCAACGATTTACTTATCCTATCCATTGGGCCTGACGCCATTATCAAAGGTTCTATTGATATAGGACCCGCAGGTGAAAAGGAGCATACGAAGAAATTACGTGCTTACCTTAAAGACATTCCAAGGGACCGGGAAGTGGTTGTCTATTGTGGCTGCTGCCCTTTTGATCGGTGTCCGAACGTAAGACCGGCGTTTATCGTGTTGAACGAGATGGGATTTAAGAAGGGAAAGTTGCTCAATATCCGCCGGAACGTTAAAGTGGATTGGTTGGATAAAGACTACCCTGTAAATGAATGAATATGAAATCAGATGCAATTGATGCAGGTACACAAGGCCATCATTATTGACATCGAGCGCTTACCAAGCGGTAAAAAGAAATAATCACTAGATGAAAACCGTGGTTTGTTTCGTGGTTGCTCTGATCACGATGAGTAGCCTTTTCGGCCAAGAAGGGGCTTTGAAGGTCGGGCAACAGGCCCCCCATATTTCTTTGCCTACACCGGACGGTGACACCATATCGCTTTCATCATTAAAGGGAAAACTCGTGTTGGTGGATTTTTGGGCCACATGGTGTGCTCCTTGCGTAAAAGAGCAACCCGAATTAAAAGCCTTGTATGAAAAATATAATGGCCCTAATCGATTTGAAATATTTGGCGTCTCGTTGGACAAACGCAAGGATAACTGGGTAAACGCAATTGAGCGTTTCGACATTGACTGGATACAGGTGAGCGACCTGATGTTTTGGAAAAGCCCCGTAGCCCGCGATTATGCTATTGAAGAGTTGCCTTTCAACGTATTAATCGATGAACGGGGTACGATCATCGCCATCAACCTGCACGGCGAAGCGCTCGACGACTTTATAGCCAGCTACCTATGATCGACCCATGTTGATTGGCCTTGTTCGAAAACGGCGCAGGTTATTAAAGTTAAATAATTTGGGCTAAATTTGCAACCTGATGAGCAGGACTTGGCTACATATCATAAAAGACCATCAACAACTATTTTTCGCATATGTTATGTTGGTCTTTGTGCTTTTTGATCCTTGCCCTATTAAGGCCAGTATCAAAAACATGATCGGGGTTCCCGTTAATACCGCGCAAAGTGTGCCTAAGAGCAGTCATGTGTTCCAGGTGAATGGTGCGGGAAAATGTCCGGCGGGAGAGACCGTAGCGGCGAAAATCATCCAAACCCATTCGTCAGGGACAGACTGTTTGTTGCCGGCAGTTTTTTTTACGTTGATATTCGTTTATCGGTTGGGTTACCTGGTGGCCAACGACGGACCACAAGCGAATTTCAAACGCCTGAAAATACCCCGTGTACCCATCTTTCTCCGATACCGGAGGCTCATTATTTAATTTATCCATCTCGGTGTCATTGATTCCCATGCAATATCCGTATGCTATTTTGGACTTGTCTGGCGTTTTTGGCACTCCCTTGGATTTTGCTGTTTCAGAACGTCGGCCGAGAAGTCGCGGTGAATGTCCGCAACAGACAATCCATGTACCCGAAAAAAGAGAAAATTAAATAGTAATCCAACGAAATAGAACAATATATCATGAAGATGAAATTCAAAAGCCAGACCTTCTATTCCACCATTTTTTCCATGTTGGCAATTATGTTTGCCGCTTGTGGAAACGCTAACCGAAACCAAAGCAATTCGACAACCCAAGATACGGTGATGGAGGACGTGGTGGAAGTGGAATCTAGGCAAGCCGCCGGTGTTTCATTTAAAGACGAAGATGGAAAGACCGTGTCTTTGGACGCGTTAAAGGGCAAAGTCGTGTTCATCAATTTCTGGGCAACCTGGTGTCCGCCATGTATACACGAAATGCCATCCATCAATGAGATGAAAAAGTCTTTCGCGGGCAACGACCAGATTGTGTTCTTGATGGTAGACGTCGACAATAAGATCGAGCAGTCGACCGCCTTTATGACCAAGAATAATTACGATCTGCCTGTCTATACCCCAGCAAGTGATATCCCGGCCGACTTTCTCGGCGGTGCTATCCCAACCACGGTCGTTCTAGACAAAAAGGGCGTGATCGTGGGACGTATGGAAGGTGGCAGGGATTATACCGACCCACGAATCATAAATGCGTTGAATGAATTGATCAAAGCTGAATAAGGAAGAATTATGGCTGGTTAAATAAAGATAATACGATGATCGAATTTCTGAAACAACCCTGGCCGTGGTATGTGGCCGGACCGCTTATAGGGCTTACCGTACCGGCCCTGTTAGTACTGGGCAACAAATCGTTTGGCATCAGTTCCTCGTTGCGTCACATTTGCGCATCGTGCCTGCCCGCGAATATTCCTTTTTTCAAGTACAATTGGAAGAAGGAAGTTTGGAATCTTTTCTTTGTGGCTGGTATTTTATTGGGAGGTACCATAGCGGCGCAATGGCTTGCCAGTTCCGATCCGGTAACGGTTCATCCGGCGTTGGTAAAGGAATTGGCTGGGTATGGAATTACCGATTACAGCAACCTGGTGCCGCAAGATATCTTACATTGGCACCATTTGTTTACCCTTGAAGGGTTCTTTTTGATGGTGGTCGGTGGTTTTCTGGTTGGCTTCGGTACCCGATATGCCGGCGGCTGTACCAGTGGCCATGCTATCATGGGCCTTTCCAATTTGCAGTGGCCATCGTTGGTTGCTACCGTATGTTTTATGATCGGTGGATTTATGATGGCCAATTTGATCTTACCTTATATCTTGTCACTTTAAGAAAAAAAGAGATGCGACAGAAAACGAAAGGAACTGGGCACCGGTGGCCGCATAATTTGAAATATTTAATAGCGGGAATCTTATTTGGTATCCTATTGGTGAAATCTGAAGTAATCAGTTGGTTTAGGATACAGGAAATGTTTCGCTTGCAGTCTTTCCATATGTATGGCGTCATTGGTAGTGCTGTTGTCGTAGGAGCGATTTCCATTTGGTTGATTAAGAAATTCAGCATCAAAACCATCCACGGAGAACCGATTGCGATTGCACCAAAAAAGTTCAATAAGGGCCAGGTTTATGGTGGGCTTATCTTTGGATTGGGCTGGGCGATCACCGGTGCGTGCCCCGGACCACTATTTGCCCAAATCGGCACGGGTGCTACGGTAATTGCGATAACGCTGTTGAGCGCCATTGCTGGTACATGGGTATATGGTTATCTCCAGGAAAAGTTACCGCACTAAGACGCCGCACGTCAAAATATTTGATAATCACTTTGAAACCATGTAAAACTTTGATACCTTTGCAATCCGAAATTTTGTACGAAAGGAGGTATAACAGGATATGATCATTGTAAATGTAAAAGAGGGCGAATCATTGGACCGTGCGTTGAAACGCTTCAAGAAGAAATTCGAAAAGACTGGTGTATTGCGCGAACTGCGTTCCCGCCAAGCTTATGAGAAGAAATCCGTTACCCGCCGTACGCAGTTAAAAAAGGCGATCTATAAACAGAGCCTTAATCAGGATATCGTCTAACGATTATATCCCCTTTAATAAGGCGGTTTATTTGTAATACCGGAAAACTATCCGTATATTCAACCATTAGAATATAAGGGTAGTTTTTCTATGTTTATAGACCATTTTATCCATTTCCTTACCTACGAAAAGCGTTTCTCGAAGCATACGGTTACGGCGTACGGGCACGAGCTGGCGGTATATACCGATTACTTACAGACGTTGGATGTGGATGCCGCGCAAATGACCCATCGGCAGGCGCGCGCGTACTTAGCTATGCGGCTAGAATCGGGGCTCACTCCGGCCTCGGTAAACCGTAGTTTGGCTGCGATCCGAAGCTACTACCGATTTCTGATGCGTGAAGGTGTCGTTACACAGAATCCTTTTGTGCTGGTTAAAGCATTGAAGACGTCGAAAAAACTTCCTGTAACCGTAGATAAAGATAAACTATCCGCTCTGCTGGATTCAGCGGGGTCGTTCCCCGACTCATTTGAAGGGGTTCGTGACAAGGCCGTGCTGGAACTACTGTTCGGCACAGGAATACGTCTTTCCGAATTATTGCAAATCCGTGAAGAACACATCGATTTTTATAGCGGTAATATCCGTATTTTCGGTAAACGTAATAAAGAAAGGCTTGTACCGATGAATAAATCACTTCAAGCATTGTTACAGTATTATATCGATGAAAAAATTAAACAATATTTTGATAACAATTCATCGTATCTTATCGTTACTAAGAAAGGGAAAGATGCTTATCCCAGGTTGATCTATGACATCGTAACACAATATCTGAGCACCATATCTCCACAGCAGAAGAAAAGTCCACATGTATTGCGACACACGTTTGCCACCGCGCTGCTGGATAATGGTGCTGATTTGAATGCCATTAAAGAATTGCTGGGGCATGCCGGATTGGCAGCTACCCAGATCTATACGCATAACTCGGTAGAACGACTTAAATCGATTTATAAACAAGCGCATCCAAAAGCTTAAAAAAGGAGGAATCATGAACATTATTGTGCAATCAATTCGTTTCGACGCAGACAAGAAGCTGATCCAGTTCATTCAGAAGCGGGTGGACAAACTTGACCAATTCTTTGACCAGATCATTGATGGTGAGTGCTATCTCAAGGTGGAAAATGTAGAAGACGAGGCAAACAAGGTCACCGAGTTCAAGCTGAATATTCCAGGAAGCCAGCTGTTTGCCAAAGCACAGGCGAAATCTTTCGAAGAGGCCACGGACCTGGCCGTTGAATCATTGCGTAGACAGATCAATAAACATAAAACAAAAACTAGGACAAAAGCGAGCAATCACAAGGAATTGCTCTCCATGACGGATGAAATGAGCGCATAGCGAACATGCCATCGATATGTATGCGGTTCAAACCCGACAGGGCACCCCACTGTGCAGTCGGGTTTGAATTTTTGTTTTAAAGACACCAAACCGTAGACCGACCGTGCGAAAATGGCTTGTAACCTATTTTGGCTTTAGCCGCCGCGAACTTAATGGCGTTTGCGTTTTGGGTTTGGTATTGCTTGCGCTGTGGGGTGTCTCGCATATGGGTTCACTAGGCAGAGATGCTCCTGCTTGGGATATTGCTGATCAGATTGCCACGGTGGATAGCTTCCTTGCGACAACGCGTCAACAACAATCACCGGCCAGGTGGAACAGTGGTCGTCCAACGAACAAAAAAGAAATGCCCACGCCGCAGCCAACCTATTTTAGGTTCGATCCCAACGGATTGTCCGCTGAGGACTGGAAAAGATTAGGGCTTTCCAACCGGCAAATACAAATGATCAAGAATTATGAAGCGAAAGGCGGTCGTTTCCGGAAAAAGGAAGATTTGGCTAAAATTTATGCCATCGATGATGCGGATTATGATCGCTTGGCACCCTATATTGATATTAAACAGGTCGAACGGGTTGAACCAACTCCTAAGCGGATAAATGCGAATGGTAGTGGCGCGGAGGCCACCCGAGGGGTAACTCCACGGGTGTTACCTATCGATTTAAACCATGCCGATTCGCTCGAGCTGCAATATCTGCCGGGTATCGGTCCTGTGTTCGCTTCACGTATTGTGCGATTCAGGGACCTTTTGGGCGGCTTCCATCATGTATCGCAATTGCTGGATGTGTACGGATTTGATTCGGTACGATTCGGCGGACTGGAGCAGTATGTGTACGTTGATACGACGAAAGTGGAAAAAATACCCCTTAATACCGCGCCGTACGAACGCTTCCGTGATCATCCGTTTATCAGTCATAAGCTGGCCAATGCCATTGTACAATACCGCAAGCAGCACGGACCCTATCGGGCGATGAGCGATTTACTAGGCATTGCCATTATGGATGAACAAATTTTTCTTAAAATTGCACCGTATTTAACGCTGGCTGATGATTGAACAACGATTGAGATCCGCTATCCGGGATGTGCCCGATTTTCCGAAACCGGGTATTGTTTTCAAGGATATTACACCTATTCTGAAAGACCCGGTGCTTTGTGAAGCGGTGGTGGAATGCATGGCCCGTCAGTTTGACCAGGACGACATCGATGTGGTAGCAGGTATTGAAAGCCGGGGTTTCCTCTTTGGCCTCATGCTTGCCCAGCGGCTGGGTAAGCCGTTTGTGCCCGTTAGAAAGGTGGGAAAGCTGCCCTATGATACCGTGCAACAGGAGTACGCGCTGGAGTATGGCAATGCAACCATCGAAATCCATGCCGATGCTTTCGCCGTGGGCAGCCGTGTACTTATCCATGACGATCTGCTGGCCACTGGCGGCACAGTAGGCGCTGCGAGCCAACTTATCCAACGACTGGGTGGATACGTGGTGGGCTATACCTTTATCATCGGTTTGGATTTCCTCAACGGGAAGCAAGAGCTAGCGACCTTCAGCCCCCATATCCATACGCTGGTAGGCTACACCAACTGATTCATCTTTCGCCTACAATTTTTTGCCGGTGATGGTGATGTCTGACGCGATGGTCATCGGGATTTTCATGCCTTGCATATCAACACTCCCTGTAATGTCCTGCTTAAGTTTGGAAAGCATAGGCAACCCAGATTTAATGTCCATTTCCATGGTGCCTTTTTGTGTTCCACTCATGTTGAAATCTGCCGATTGCAGCATCGGATTACCACCTTCGCCGGTAAACTTCGAGAACGTTAGCTGGCCAGCCACTTCGAGTATGGCCATATCGCCCTCGATTCCCGAGAGTGTAAAGTTGGACGTGGCTTCCGATTGCATCAGGTTGGCAATGGGGCCCGAGAACGTTTTTACCCACGTATCTCCGACGGATACTGCCTTATCGGGGTAGATGTTGGTGATTTGGTTCATGCTCTGCACCAGGGAGGAATCGCCGAAGGATTGTTTAAGTATGTCGGCCTGTGGGCCCTCCATGTCGCCGAAAATGTCTGCAAATCCCTCCACTTTATGTACGCTGCCGTCTTCATTAACATGAAGTTGGAACGACTTTCCGATCACGTTGGCCATCACTTTTAGTTCGTTGGTGCCTTCCTCCGGATTGCTCGAATCGAATGTGATACGTTGCATGCCGCCCACATCCGTATCCATCTTCATGGCGCTCATCATTACATCGATTTGGGTTATACCATTTTGCCGTGCCTTGATGGTATAGATATATTCCGTGGTGATATCCTGGGTAGTGATGATCCGTTGCCCCATGGCTTCTTGTACAATTTCTTGTTTAACAACAGAAGAAAATAAGTATTTGTCGCCGGGGTTAAGGTTGAACTTCAGTTTTACGGATGCTTTTTTTGGCTGTCCATTATTGGTTTCATCTTTGGTCTCATTTGCGGTGACAGACGTCGTCAGCAAAAAACAGAGAGCCCAAAGTAGGGCAGGGATAGTGCGGTTCATACTATTTGTTTTTGATTGACTTCAAAGATAAGCTTTGGATGGCATATACCTCGCTTTTTTTATGTGTATTTTTAAACCGTAGGTTACGGAATGGTGGTGGGTCATTGGAGTGGCCAACGGGGTTTCATACCCAAAACCGTTTTATTCTATGTTATACCGTATTTTCTTTGGTTTGCTTTCTTCGCAGTATTGTTTATTATTGCAGAAAACCAGTTAGTTATCATGATAGAATCATTGTTATTGGGCGACGAAAACCGGGAGATGGTAAGACAGATGGTCCGCGAATTTGCACATAAGCAGATCCGCCCCCACGTGATGGATTGGGATGAGGCACAAACCTTCCCCATCGATACCTTTAAAGCGATGGGACAGCTTGGAATTATGGGCGTGCTGGTACCCGAAGAATATGGTGGTGCCGGATTGGGATATGATGAGTATGTAGATATCATTGTTGAGGTGGCAAGGGTGTGTGGTTCGATTGGGCTTTCGCTGGCAGCCCACAATTCACTTTGCACCGGGCACATATTGGCCTTTGGCAATGATGATCAAAAGCGTCGATGGCTTCCTAAGCTTGCTACAGCTGAATGGATAGGTGCCTGGGCCCTTACCGAAGCCAACACCGGCTCGGATGCACTGCGCATGGCTACCACGGCTGAACTTGACGGTGATGCTTACATCGTTAACGGGTCGAAGAACTGGATTACCCATGGGAAAAGCAGCGATATCGCCGTGGTGATGGTCCGCACGGGCGAAAAAAACAGGTCGGGCGGTGTGTCGGCGCTGGTCATGGAGAAGGGGATACCGGGCTTTACGCATGGAAAGAAAGAAAATAAGTTGGGAATGCGCGCTTCTGAGACAACGGAACTGGTTTTTGATAACTGCCGGGTGCCGCGTGAGAATCTCCTCGGTGAAGAAGGCGAAGGGTTCAAGCAAGCAATGAAAGTGCTTGATGGCGGACGTATTTCCATCGCCGCATTGGCGCTGGGTATTGCAAAGGGTGCGTTGGGTGCCGCCGTTAATTACGCCAAGCAACGCCACCAATTCGGACAGCCCATCGCGAATTTCCAGGGTATTTCCTTCAAATTGGCCGATATGGCCACCGAAATTGAAGCGGCCGAATTGCTCATCCGGCAGGCGTGTATGCTGAAAAATAAAGGGGGCGACGTGACCAAAAATTCAGCTATGGCCAAATATTTCGCGTCCGAAGTAGCTGTACGTTGCGCAACGGAGGCGGTACAAATTTTCGGAGGTTATGGTTATACCAAAGATTTTCCCGTAGAGAAGTTCTATCGGGATGCCAAGCTCTGTACCATCGGCGAGGGGACGTCTGAAATCCAAAAGCTTGTCATTGCAAGAGAAGTGTTGAAATAGCCTGTTTTTTTGTTTTTTGACAGCGATTTTTGTTTAGGTTTGCAGTGACAAAAATCAGGAATAGCTATGACCCGGAGTGAACTCATCCAACAGATAAAAACCAAGCGATCGTTTCTATGCGTGGGCCTCGACACTGACATCGATAAAGTGCCACCCCACCTGCTCCACCATGCCGATCCGGTCTTTGAGTTCAATAAACAGATCATTGAGGCCACGGCCGACCTGTGTGTGGCCTACAAGCCCAATATTGCCTTTTACGAAAGCCGTGGCGTGGCCGGGTGGCAGAGCTTACAAAAAACGTGGGCGATATTGCCGAAAGATTGCCTAAGTATAGCCGATGCCAAACGTGGCGACATTGGCAATACTGCCAAAATGTATGCGAAAGCCTTTTTTGACCATCCGGTATCAGGCCTTGGCTTTGACGCGCTTACCATCGCTCCGTATATGGGACACGATTCGGTACAGCCGTTCCTCGATTTTGATGGAAAATGGTCGATTGTATTGGCGCTGACCTCCAACGCGGGGGGGCTGGATTTTCAGACACACCCAGACGCGACGGGTGTACAACTGTTTGAGCGCGTTATTGAAAAGACCAATAACTGGGGAACCATCGATAACCTAATGTATGTGGTGGGGGCTACGCGGGGGGAGGCATTTACGGCTATCAGGAAGCTTGCGCCAGACCATTTTCTGTTGGTGCCTGGTGTGGGCGCGCAAGGTGGAAGCCTGCAGGACGTGTGCCGGTACGGTATGAATGCAGAATGCGGCTTGCTTGTCAATGCCACAAGGTCTATCATTTATGCATCACAGGGAAAGGACTTTGCCGAACGGGCTAGGGAAGAAGCACGGGCGTTGCAAAAGCAGATGGCATCCGAATTGGATGCACGCTCCCTATGATTGATTATTCTCCCAAGTGGGTAACCAGCACTTTATCAATGCGGTTACCGTCCATATCCATTACCTCGAATTCGTGATCTTTCCATTGCACCCGCTCGCCAGCGGTAGGCATATGGCCCAACTTTAGCAATACTAAACCGGCGATGGTGCTGATACTGCCCATGCCGTCGTCTTCGTCGTCGGATGGATCAATGTTCAGCGCAACAAATAGTTCATCCAATTGGTATTGTCCATCGATAAGGAGGCTGCCATCTTCACGGGCAACAATCTCCGGCTTCTCGCCATTTTCCCCATCGGAGATATCGCCTACAAGGCTACTAAGGATGTCGTTGATCGTCACGATGCCCTGAAGCGATCCATACTCGTCGAGGACCACAGCCTGGTGTATCTTGGAAGCCTTGAATTTGTTCAATATACTGTATGCAGAGCTGTTTTCGTGGACATAGTTAAGCGGTTGTGTCAACTGGTCCAGCTGAATCGGCTTATCAATGAGGTATTGGTTGAGCAGCGACTTGATGTGAACCACACCTGCAATATTGTCTAACCCACCTTTGCAGACCGGATATACCGTATGGCCACTTTTTAATATCGTATCCCGGTGCACCTCGTATCCGTCATCGATATCCAACCATATGATGTTGCTGCGGTGCGTCATCAGGTTGATGGCTCTCTTATCACCTAAGCTGAACACACGGTCGACGATTTCATGCTCAATATGTTCTATGGCGCCTGTATCCGCGCCTTCATCAACCAGGGCCTTGATTTCTTCTTCGGTAACCGCATTGCGAGATGTTTTGATATTCAGTATTTTGACAACCGCCTCGGTGGTAGCACTCAGTAACCATACGAAGGGCGCCACGGCCTTGCTAAGTACTTGCATAGGGAAGGCAAGGACCATCGCATATTTCTCGGGGACCGCTAGCCCGATACGTTTAGGCACGAGTTCGCCGAATACTAGTGTAAGGAAGGTAATAACGACCACAACGATGAGCACAGAAAGTTGCGAACTATAACCATCTATCCACGCAATTTCTGATAAGTAAACATCGAGCCGCTGGGCGATAGTGGCGCCACCGAAAATACCGGTTAGGATACCGATGAGCGTGATGCCGATCTGGACGGTAGAAAGGAACTGATTAGGGGTGCTTTTGAGTTTGAGCACCTGTTTGGCCGCCATGTTCTTCTTGTCGGCAAGTACCTGCAGTCGAGCTTTCCTACTGGATACGATAGCGATTTCTGAAGCTGATAAAACGCCATTCAAAAGGATTAACGCTAAGATAATCAGCGATTCGGTAAGCATGAAGCTAAGTTAATAATTAATTTATACAAACAAAAGCCACTAAAAGGGGTGAGCATTAAGCCTCACCCGTCAAGAGCTGCTTTGGATTTTTTACTTGCTGTTTTAGTAACGCGATGTTGACAACTTCATGCATTTCCGTAACATAGTGGAACGTGAGGTCCTTGATGTAATCTTCCTTGATTTCCAAGATGTCCTTTCGATTCGCTTTCGATAGGATTACCTGCGTGATATTGGCCCGTTTGGCAGCCAATATTTTCTCCTTGATCCCACCAACGGGCAATACCTTGCCGCGCAGCGTAATTTCGCCGGTCATGGCGAGCTTTTCCTTTACCTTACGCTGCGTAAAGCTGGAAGCCAACGCCGTAAGCATGGTGATACCCGCCGAAGGGCCATCTTTCGGGGTCGCGCCGGCAGGTACGTGTATATGCACATCCCATTTATCGAAGATGCGGTAATCAATGCCGAAGGTGCTGGCGTTTGCGCGAAGGTAAGCCATGGCAATCGTTGCCGATTCCTTCATGACATCACCCAAATTGCCGGTTAGCGTTAATTTACCCTTACCCGGACTTAGGCTCGACTCAATGTAGAGGATATCACCCCCGACTTGGGTCCACGCCAAGCCGGTAACAACACCGGCCACGTCGTTGTTTTCGTAGTACTCTTTATCAAATATCGGAGCACCTAGTATTTTTTCGACCACCTCGGCGCCCATGGGCTTGGGTAATGGGTCTTCCATAACGATATGAGTAGCCACACCGCGGACAAGCGAACCGATTTTCTTTTCCAAGCCACGTACTCCCGACTCGCGTGTATATTCGTCGATGACCTTCTCGATGACGTTGGCACGGAGGGCAAAATCTTTCGCATGGAGACCGTGTATTTCCCGCTGTTTGGGAACGAGGTGTTTTTTGGCGATTTCGATTTTTTCTTCGATTGTGTACCCGTTTACCTCGATGATTTCCATGCGGTCCAATAAAGCCGGTTGGATATTGCTGAGCGAGTTGGCCGTAGCGATGAACATTACGTTTGATAGGTCGTAGTCAAGTTCGACATAGTGATCGTAAAATGCATTGTTTTGCTCTGGATCGAGTACTTCCAACAGCGCCGATGAAGGGTCGCCGCGGAAATCACTCCCTACTTTGTCGATTTCGTCGAGTACGAATACTGGATTTGACGTGCCCGCTTTTTTCAGCGATTGGATAATGCGTCCGGGCATGGCGCCGATATAGGTCTTCCGATGCCCCCTGATTTCGGCTTCGTCACGGATACCACCCAACGCCATACGCGTGTATTTGCGGCCAATTGCCCTAGCTATCGATTTGCCCAAAGACGTCTTGCCGACACCGGGAGGGCCCACCAAGCATAGAATAGGCGCTTTCATGTTGTGTTTGAGCTTAAGCACGGCAAGGTATTCGATAATTCGACGCTTTACCTTCTCTAATCCATAATGGTCGCGATCCAATATTCGTTTGGCCCTTTTAAGGTCAAAATTGTCTTTGGAGAAGTCATTCCAAGGTAGGTCAAGCAGAAGTTCTAAGTAGTTTACCTGGACAGAATAGTCGGCCGCAGCAGGGTTGATGCGCGCCAGTTTATCGAGCTCCTTATTGAAGTGCTCGGCAACTTCCTTGGACCATTTTTTTAGCTTTGCGCGTTTACGCAAATCCTCCATTTCCAAATCGGGTGTGTTCCCACCGAGTTCTTCCTGAATGGTCTTCAGCTGCTGATTGAGAAAATAATCGCGTTGTTGCTTGTCTAGATCGCCTTTTACCTTATTCTGTATCTGGTTTTTAAGTTCAAGCAATTGAAGCTCGACATTCAGTTGCTCCAATACTTTAGCCGCTCGTTTCTCCAAGTTCGCAATTTCCAGTAATTCCTGTTTGAATGGCAACTCCGCATTCAGGTTAGACGAAATAAAGTTGATGAGAAAGCCGGGGCTTTCAATGTTCTTTATGGCAATTCCGGCTTCGCTGGGAATATGCGGAGAGAGCTGGATGATTTGCAACGCCATTTCTTTAATGGAAGAAATCAACGCGTTGAACTCCTTGCCGGTTTTGTGTTTCTTCTCTTCGAAGCGTTCAATGTAAGCCTTGATGTATGGTTCGCTTTGAATGAGGCCACGTAACTTGAAGCGTTGCTTCCCTTGGATGATCACGGTGGTGTTTCCGTCGGGCATCTGCAGTATTTTAATGATCATCGCCACGGTGCCCACTTGATGTAACTGTTCAAATGTAGGGTCCTCGATGGACATGTTTTGCTGCGAAACCACTCCGATGATGCGATCGCCTTTGTAAGCTTCTTTTACCAATTTGATAGACTTGTCGCGCCCGACAGTAATGGGAATGACCACGCCCGGGAATAAGACAGTGTTTCGTAAAGGAAGGATGGACAGTGACTCTGGCAGGTCTGCGTTGCTCATCTCATCTTCATCCTGCTGGCTTAATAGGGGGAAGAATTCCGTGTCTTCATTTATTATGGGGATGGCTTGATTAAAATCAAAGGGATCAAAATTGCTCATGAATAACTTTTCGTATATGATGTGGCGCCATTTTGGCAGGTGTACATTCGTACGCTATTAATTCTATATATTAGGGACATGATTGCAATGCCTATGCCAATACTAAACCTTTCTTGTATTTCGATGTCATATCGTATCATTAAGACATACTTGCTGAAAAAAAGTCAGCTACGGGAAGGTTGGTTGGGTGATATATATGCATCGGTAAGGATATCGTCATATTGGATTATGTTACTAATATAGGGTTTTCAATGACAAAATTAAATCCATGGATAATAAAAAATGGTACGGACTTTTAAGTAAATTTGGCAATGCCACCGCCGTAGGTTGCACATGGCGAAGCTTATGGTTATGTTTGTAGCACGGAAATTGCAGTAAGGGTGAAGTAAAAGGGTGTCGTTTAAATAATACATGATGCTCCGCTGATTTTTGTATAATTTTAGAAATGATGAAAATAAACGATTTGAAGATTATTTTAGGGCGATTGAATGTTGGTATGATAGTAAGCGTGCTTTGTTTTGCCGTACTCGTTGCACAAGGCCAAACAACGGAAACGGCTCCTAGCAATCCGCATGTACGTCTAGGACAGAAAGCATTGATCGACGGTGATTTTAAGGCCGCCGCAAACCATCTACAAAAAGCACTTCCCGAAGAGGCTGGTGATCCGAATGTCATGTATATGCTGGCCTATTCTCAATATCAGATTGGCGACTACCAAAAGGCGCTGGAGTCTTTCAGCAAGGTGATTGAATTGAGACCCGATCATGAATCGGCCTATTATTACCGGGGCAAGGCAAATAATATCCTGGCGGTGCAAACCGACACACGGATTAGTTCGAGCAATCGTGAAAAAATGCTCAACCAAGCCATAGCGAATTATACGAAAGCTATCGAACTTAACGGAGAAGACGTAAAGTACTACCAAAACAGGGGTATTGCCTATCGCGATTTGGGGATATTAAGGGGTACAGCGGGTACCGCAAACTACGACAAAGAGGTTGCGACAGAAGCATATAATAATAGCGTCGTGGACTTCGAACATGTGCTCGCTATGGCGCCCGCCAAGAAAGATATCCAAACGGAACTCAAGAAGGCAAAGGTTTATCGTGATAACTTGAAGTAAGGTCGATACATAGCCGCTTTTTAGAGCCACTCGCCGGCAACGGCGTAGTGGCTTTTTCCAATTATCCGTACGTGTTGTTGTTTTGTAATTCGGTATAGGGAGTCAACGTAGTAATCGAGCTGCTCGCTGGTTTTATACAACATGTTACTCACCTGATTGGTTACATGGATGTGCGTTACGGTGCCCTCATCCGACCTCTCCACGCGGATTTTCCTAGTGCGCAGAGCCGAATCGGTACTCGTATAGGTTACAGACAGACCATCACGGTTTACCCGATAGCTGTTTCTCCAGGCAGGCTTGTTGATGTCGGCATCCATAAACAAGGCAAGTTCTTTCTTCCAATCGACCACATGGATCGTTTTCCGTTCTTCCGCACCGTCCTTTGCTACCGTCTTTATAATTTCCGGGTTATGCTGCTGTAGCCTGGCTGCTTCCTTTTCGAAATATTCGGCTAAGCTGAAGTAGGGGGTAGGCTGCGATTGGACAGAACGACTACCGGAATCGCTGCTGCATGACGACATGGTCAATAGCAGCAGCGCTGCACCGTAGGCAAAGGGCTTATTCAACTGCCACATATCCATGTTATACCAAAACGTTACCCGTCATATCCGACGGGATAGGTACGTCCATGAGGGTTAAAATGGTGGGGGCAATATCACCCAGCTTACCGTCTGCGATGTTGTCGTACTTATCATCAATAAGTATGCAGGGCACCAAATTGGTCGTATGTGCCGTATTGACGGAACCATCATCATTCATCATGAATTCAGCATTACCATGGTCAGCAATAATAATGAAACTGTAGCCCTCCTTACGTCCGCAATCAACGACCTGTTTTGCACATCGGTCCACCGTCTCAACGGCACTCACCACGGCATTAAATACGCCGGTATGTCCTACCATATCGGGGTTGGCGAAATTTAGACAGATAAAGTCGGGTTTATTGGATATCATATCCGTGCAAATGGCGTCGGCCACGCCCTGTGCACTCATCTCCGGCTGCAAGTCGTATGTGGCAACTTTAGGGGAGGGAATCAGGATGCGGTTTTCGCCGCGGAATACCTGTTCGCGCCCACCGGAGAAGAAAAAGGTGACATGGGGGTATTTTTCCGTTTCGGCGATGCGGGTCTGTGTTTTCTGGTTGGTCTCCAATACCTCGCCAAGCGTATGCGTGAGGTTATCTTTGAGAAACAGCACTTGAACGTCCTTGAACGTTTCGTCGTAAGTGGTCATCGTAAGATAGCGCAGATTGAGTGGATGCATATCAAACTCCGGAAAGGCCTGTTGGGTTAACGCCATGGTAATTTCCCGGCCGCGGTCTGTTCGGAAGTTAAAACAAACCACCACATCTCCGTTTGCAACGGTTGTCAACACGTTGCCATCGGCATCGGTTTTGATAATGGGTTTGACGAATTCGTCGGTGACGCCTTCGTTGTACGATTGTTGGATGGCTTTGCAGAGGTTGGATGTCGGCACACCCACGCCCTTGACCAGCAGGTCGTAGGCCTGTTTCACTCGTTCCCATCGATTATCGCGATCCATGGCGTAATAGCGGCCAATTGCCGAAGCCAGTTGACCCACACTTGTTGTTAGGAACTGTTCCATATCGGCGACATATCCGATGCCCGAATTGGGATCGGTATCGCGTCCATCCAAAAACGCATGGATGAAAACCTGACTGCTGGCGAGCCCCGCATATTTTGCTGCTTCGCATAACCCTTTCAGGTGCCGTGTGTGCGCATGCACGCCGCCATCGGATAGTAGGCCGATAAAATGCACGTGTTTGCCATTCGCTTTTGCATAATCGAAAGCCGACTGAAGTGTCGGGTTCCGGTCGAATTCACCCTCGGCAACCGCCTTATGTATCCGTCCAAGCTCCTGATAAACAATGCGCCCCGCGCCCAGGTTCATATGGCCTACTTCGGAATTGCCCATCTGTCCCGCGGGGAGGCCAACAGCCTCGCCGGATGCTTCGAGTTTGGCGTTAGGTTGGTTGGCCAATAAACTGTCTAGAAAGGGCGTATTTGCCGCACGGACGGCGTTGGATGGGTCGTCTTTGCCATAACCTAAGCCGTCTAAGATTATGAGCGCTACTTTTTTATTGTTATTCACGGAGCAAACTTAGAGAAACTTGCCCTTAGATGCAAGTTTATTCGTGGTCACCGAAAGGGTCTGCAACATACCCAAAGTCGAGCAATAAAATATGGCATGTTTTTAGCAGTAGGTTGACCATCGGGTGATAACCAGGTTAAAAACCTTCTTTTTGTAGAAATTAGTCTACAGTCGTTGTTGCCCGTGGAGAAAGCAAAACGGTCGAATACAAATAAATTTGATATTGGAGTAAACAATTACTTAGAACGTGATGGGAATCAGATTGATCAGAAAGATGGGGTTGGCGGGGATGATGTGCTTCGTGATGGCGGTGGGATTCGCTAATATCAACGACGTAATCGATGACATTGCTTCTTGCGTAAGAGGAGGCAACACTAAGGAACTTTCCAAGTATTTTTCGTCTACGGTAAGCATGACCCTGCTGAATGACGAAGGGATTTATTCGCGCGTACAGGCAGAGATTATACTCCGTGACTTTTTCAGTAAGAATACGCCTATTGGTGTGAAGATTGCCCATCGATTAGATTCGAATCCCAACTTCAGGTATGTCGTACTTAATCTGGAGACTTCTCGTGACACTTTCAGGGTTTCTTATAAGCTGACAAACAACGACAATACGTTTGAGGTTACCGAATTCCGTATTGAACCCATTTAAAGGCGGACCTATCCGATTTTTATTTTTATTCTTCTTCTTTTGTTTTAAATAGCCATCTTAGCGCCGTTTAAAAAGAGGTATGTCGCGCCCGTTTGAGCTATCCTTATACGCAAACCGTGGCCGATATACACATGAATAAGAACCAATGACACAGCTAGAAAACGAACAGTTGCAGCGGTTTATCGCCGCCGCACTTGCGGAGGATATAGGCGATGGCGACCATACGTCGCTATCTACCATCCCAGCACATGCGGTGGGTGAAGCCCAGTTGATCATCAAGGAACCTGGAATATTGGCGGGCGTCGAAGAGGCATTGGCGGTGTTCCATCAAGTAGATAATACTTTGTGGATCGCCACTTTCAAATCTGATGGGAACGCGGTCGATGTGGGCGACGTGGTACTCACCGTGAAAGGCAATGTCCACGGTATCCTGGCCGCCGAGCGACTGGCGCTCAATATCATGCAGCGCATGAGCGGTATTGCCACCGCCACCCGCCGCATTGTGGCCGCCATAGACGGGACAGCTACCAAAGTGCTGGATACTCGAAAAACCACACCGCTGCTCCGGTTTCTTGAAAAAAAAGCTGTCGTCATCGGCGGTGGGGTGAACCACCGATTCGGATTATACGACATGATGCTGATAAAAGATAACCACGTGGATTACGCCGGAGGGATAACCAATGCTATAACCCGGGCTAACGAGTACCGCAAGCATATGGATAAACCCATAGACATTGAGGTGGAAGTGCGTGATTTGGGGGAGATTGAAGAAGTGCTCGCTACTGGCGGGGTGGAACGAATTATGTTGGATAATTTCACACCCGAAGTGCTGCGTGAAGCGGTGGCTTTGATTAACGGGCGGCTCGTTACCGAGGCCTCTGGGGGAATCACCATAGACAATATCCGTGATTATGCCGCCGCAGGGGTAGACTATATCTCCATAGGCGCCCTGACCCATTCGGTGAAAGGTTTAGATATGAGCCTGAAGGCAAAGGTGGTCGGCTAAAAAAGCAGGTGTTGGTTTTTGCTTCTTTTTCGTTAATTTGCGATTCATGATATCGATCTATCTCATCGGCGCCGTTGTATTGGCTTATCTGTTTGGGTCCATCCCCACAGCCGTGTGGTTGGGACAGTCGTTCTATCGGGTAGACGTAAGGGAATATGGCAGCGGCAATGCGGGCGCAACCAATACCTTCCGAGTACTGGGCACCAAAGCTGGCGTAGCCGTGATGTTCATTGATATCCTGAAAGGATGGACCGCCACTAACTTAGCCTATTTCATCGGACCGTCGGTAACCGGTCCACAAGCTGCAGCCCAATTTGTAAATTACCAGCTTGCCCTCGGGGTCATTGCGGTAGTTGGCCATTTGTTCCCAGTTTTCGCCGGATTCCGGGGCGGAAAAGGGGTGGCCACGCTGTTCGGTATGATTCTAGCCGTGCATTTCCAGGCCGCTTTAGTATGCGTATCCGTATTTCTGATGATGCTGCTCCTTACGCATTATGTATCTTTGAGTTCCATCTGTGCCGGCTTTGCATTTCCGTTCAGTACCGTTTTTCTATTTCACACGACCGTTAAGTCGGTCGTGTTGTACGGCATATGTATTTGTGTATTGATCTTGATTACCCACCAAAAAAATATCGAGCGCCTGTTAAAAGGCAAAGAGTCGAAAGTTTATTTATTCGGGAAACGAGATCGGCGTTAACTTATAAATTCGGCATATATATTGCTTCCGTTGACATGGCCCTTCATTGATGTCGATAAAAAGCAGACAATGGATCAATAATTTAGTCAGATGGATCGGACATGTTTAAAATAAGCATCAAAGGCCCCATCTGACCATTGAGGATTAAATTATAGACAGATGAAAAATATCGTAAAATACGGCTGCGCGCTACTGACAGCCATCATTGTCGTTTCGTGTGCCACTGTGCCACTGACAGGAAGGAGGCAATTAAACCTCGTTAACGAAGCTGAAATCCAACAGCAAGCCGCATTAGTTTACAAGGACTTCCTGGGTGATGCCAAAACCAAGGTAATCAAGAGCTCAAGCCAAGCGCAGATGGTACAGCGTGTAGGTAAAAACATTGCCAACGCGGTTAACCGATTCCTGCAGGAAAACGGATATGGAGACCAATATGATTTCCGCTGGGAGTTTAACCTGATCGAGGAAAATCAGATCAATGCATGGTGTATGCCGGGCGGTAAGGTAGCCGTGTATAGCGGTATTTTACCCGTAACCAAGAACGAGGCCGGCTTGGCTACCGTGATGGGGCACGAGATTGCGCATGCCATTGCCAAGCACTCGGCCGAACGTATGTCGCAGACCATCGTCGCACAAGCTGGCGGCGTGGCGGTAGACGTGGCAACCGCGGAGAAATCAAGTACCACCAGAGCGGTACTTAATACGGCATACGGACTAGGAGGTCAATTGGCGTTGCTGAATTATTCGCGCAACCAAGAGAGCGAAGCAGATAGGCTGGGCTTGGTATTCATGGCCATGGCTGGGTATAACCCCAATGAAGCGATCGGTTTCTGGGAACGCATGGCCCAAGCCAAGCAGGCACAGGGTGCAGGGGCGCCACCAGAGTTCTTGAGCACGCACCCTAGTGATGCACGCCGTATTAACAACATCAAGAAACTGATTCCGGAAGCGTTAACCTACTACAAGAAATAGAAGGGAGCGAATGACGTTGAAGCAAACCGATATCGGCGCTATCCGGACGGCGTATAAAATGGGACAATTGAGCGAAGACGAAATTGCCCCAGATCCTATTTTACAGTTCAGAAACTGGTTTGGCGAGGCGCTGGAGCGCGGGGTTATGGAGCCGAATGCCATGACGCTGGCTACCGTATCGACAGATGGAAAGCCATCGGCGCGGATTGTACTTCTTAAAGACCTCGATGATGGCACTGGCTTTGGTTTCTTTACCAATTACGAAAGCCAGAAAGGGATGGAGCTAAATAGCCATCCGTTGGCAGCCCTGTTGTTTTTCTGGCCAGAGCTGCAGCGGCAGGTACGTATCAACGGGAAGGTGGCCAAGATGTCCGAAACGCAGTCGGATGCCTACTTCCATTCGCGGCCAACCGGAAGCCAGTTGGGAGCTATCGCATCACCGCAAAGCCGGGAAATTGCAGCTCGGAGCATACTTGAATCGCGGCTGGCCGAATTGGAACAGCGTTATGCCGGTGGGAAGCCTATTCCAAGGCCATTGCATTGGGGAGGCTATCGCCTCACACCCGATACCATGGAATTTTGGCAGGGTGGTGATAATAGGCTCCACGATCGCTTACGCTATTCACGAGAACATGGGGGGTGGAAAATCGTGCGCTTAGCCCCTTAAATACAATATCTAAATGGAAATCATCACACGCGCTCAAGAGCTGTTGGCCACCGAGTTTGGCGAGGGAGCCGTGGCCGCAGTGGAAGAAGTTGGCCTGCAACCGGCACTGGTGATACCCCGTGAAAAGTTGGCGGCGGTTTCCCTATTCCTCCGCGATCACGAAGAAACCTATTTCGACTTCCTTTCTTGTATCAGTGCAGTAGACGATGGGGTGGAGAGCGGTTCATTCACGGTGGTCTATCACTTGGCATCCATACCCCATCAACATCAGCTCACGTTAAAAGTAATCATCGAAAACGATAGACGCTTGGATAACCTGCCGATTGTCCCTACGGTGTCTGGTATCTGGCGTACGGCCGATTGGCACGAGCGTGAAGCATTTGATCTCATGGGAATTTACTTTGACGGACATTCCGATCTAAGGCGGATATTACTGCCGGAAGATTGGGAAGGCTATCCGTTGCGCAAGGATTACGAAGAAGCAGATACATATCATGGCATTGCAATTAAGTGATATACCATCTTACCACGAAGCGCAACGCGCGTACGAAACACGGTTGGCTGGTTTAGGTGCGGAAGAGATGGTCATCAATATGGGGCCGCAGCATCCCTCTACACATGGTGTGTTACGGTTGCAGCTGGTTACCGATGGCGAAATCGTCAAGGAGGTCATCCCACATGTCGGCTATCTGCACCGTTGTTTCGAGAAGCATGCGGAGTCCATGAATTACGGCAAAACCATTCCGTTTACCGACCGCATGGACTACCTGGCATCGATGAATAATAGCCATGCTTTTGTCATGGGCGTGGAGCGTATGCTCGGTATCGACCAGCGGATCCCTAAGCGGATCGAATACATCCGGGTGCTGGTATGCGAGCTTAACCGTATCGCGTCGCATCTCATCGCTATTGGGACATACGGTATCGATATTGGGGCGTTTACGCCATTTATGTGGTGTTTCCGGGACCGTGAGCACATCATGAACATGCTTGAATGGGCTTCAGGATCGCGGATGCTCTATAATTATATCTGGGTGGGCGGGTTGTTTTATGACTTGCCTGTTGGCTTTGAAGAACGATGTAGCGAATTTATCCAGTATTTCAAACCGAAGCTGCCGGAGCTTGATGAGTTGCTCACAGAGAACCAGATTTTTGTATCGCGAACGGCGAACATCGGTGTGCTACCCGCCGACGTAGCCATTAATTACGGCTGCTCGGGCCCGATGCTTCGTGCTTCGGGTGTAAAATGGGATTTACGACGGGTTGACGACTATTCCGTATACCCCGAGTTGGAATTTGATATCCCGGTCGGTAGGGGGGAGATGGGGCAAACGGGCGATTGCTGGGACCGGTTCAAGGTACGCATTGAGGAAATCAAGGAATCTGTACGGATAATTGAACAGTCTTTGCAACGGCTCGCGGGGCCGCTGAAGCGTACAGCCGATTTTGACCCCCGGGCATTGGTGCCCAAAAAGGTAAATCTCAAAGCACAGGATTATTACGTAAGGGCCGAGAACCCGAAAGGGGAGCTTGGGTTCTATTTTGTAACGCAGGAAAAGACCGATATTCCTAAGCGAGTAAAAGCCCGTGGTCCGAGCTTCCACAACCTCTCCGTGCTCCCCGAATTGGCTAAAGGCATATTGATTGCGGATCTGGTAGCCATTTTAGGCTCCATCGATATTGTGTTGGGCGAGGTAGATAGGTAATCGGTAACCGATTGTTTTACTGTGCGTTGGCTTAAGATGTGGTAGGGCAAAATCGTTTTGAAAAATAAAGTAAAATAGAATTTGAAAAGTTGTAAATAACCATTACCTTTGCAGCTTCATAATTTAGGTTTATAATTGGTTAGTAAAGGTTTCCATTCTCCCCGTTTGGAAACCTTTCTTTTTAAAGCCTGTTTTTCGCGTTTGGCGATAATAGATTGGATCCTAGTCTCGTTTTTGATGATAAAATTGGTACGATTTTTTTTGTTCAGGATAAGAGCCTAGCTCATTTGAGAGGGGAATTTGGTGGCGTTCAAAAAAAAAGCGCCGGCCTTCACAGCCAGCGCCTTTTTCACTTGCTCTTCTACGATTAGAAGTAGAATTGGATACCAATTCTAGGCGCCAATGAGTTGGCATTCAAACCGAAAGAATTCGTTGAGACATTGTCTCCGCCTTCTTCTGGTTTAAATGTTGTATTTTGGTAATACAGTCCTCTTACAGAAAATTCAATGCCGATTTTGTCGGTAGGGAAGTAGGCAAAACCAGGTGCCAATTCAACCCCATAGCGTTCCGTATTTGAGACTTTATCGTCGTTAAACTTCGTGTTGCCCCAGCCCATGGGTACGGACAGTTGGCCAAAGAATTTGAAATCACCATTGCCTTTGTAAAGACGGGCGAAAGGAGCAGCGGAAAACTCACCTACTTGGGCTTTGTCCGTTCCATCGTCTTCTTGGTTCCAGGCATAGCCAATACCAAGCCCTACTGCCACATTGTCGCTAACGAACACGCCAACGCTTGGGATAATGGAAAAACTCTGCTCGCTGCCGTCCACGTCCTTCACGCTCGTGTGGTCGTACGCTACGTTTCCACCCAAAATGGTCTTTCCCTTTTCGGTTTGTGCATTCGCTGCAAATGTTACAGCTGCAGCTGCTGTGAGTGTAAGAAATAATTTTTTCATGATGTATTAATTTTTAGTTAAACTTCAAGGCACCTAGCACAATCACGTGATTATACTATTTGACCTTTGAAGTCAGTATTGCAATAGCAGTGCCAAACTTTGTCATGAATCGGTCTATTTTGTCACGGGTTTGTCGCTTTATATCGTGGTTTGAATAGGCTATTTTAAACCATAAATACATTATTTATGCGGTTTGAACTAATTATTATCCTGATGGATAAGGAAGTAAGTCGTTTCTGATTTGGGTTTTTGACTTTTGAACGAATGTTGTCAATTAAAAATTGACAACACCAAACGGGTAGGCGGGGCACCGTTATCACCAAGCCCACAAAGGTACCCTAAACCATGGTCCTGTGTGGGCTTGGTATTTCGTAGTGCTTATTTCAAATGGTGGAAACCCGCAATTATTCGAAATATTCCTTTATCCGTTCAAAAAAGGTTTTCTCATTCCGGCCCGGTTGCGGTTTGAAATTCGGTGAGTTCCGTAGGCGTTCCAAGAGTTCTTTTTCCTCCGATGAGAGCGCTTTGGGTGTCCATACATTCACGTACACCAATTGGTCACCCTTATGGTAAGAATTAACCTCGGGTACACCTTTTCCTTTGAGACGCAATATTTTGCCACCCTGTGTGCCGGATTCGATTTTTATCTTCGCTTTACCATCAATGGTTGGAATCTCCACGCTTGTACCCAATGCGGCATCCACAAAATTGACATAGAGGTCGTAGATTACGTTGGTGCCGTCGCGTTTCAGGGTTTCATGGGGAAGTTCCTCGATCAGGATAATGAGGTCGCCAGGTATTCCGCCGCGCGGCGCGGCGTTACCCTTTCCACTCATAGAGAGTTGCATACCTTCACTGACCCCGGCAGGTATGTTGATGCTGATGGTTTCTTCGCCACGTATCAGGCCATCGCCATGGCACGTGGTGCATTTCGCTGATATTTCTACACCTTCACCGTTACACGTGGGGCACGTGCTGGTGGTCTGCATTTGGCCCAGTATGGTGTTCGTGACACGGCGCACGGCCCCGGTTCCACCACAGGTACGGCAGGTGTTGAACGATGATTTATCTTTGGCTCCCGAGCCGTCGCAAGTGGTACAAACTACTTTTTTATTGACCTTTATTTTCTTTTCAGCTCCTTTGGCAATCTCGCTCAGCGTGAGTTTTACCTTGATGCGTAGGTTCGACCCTTTGGCTACACGGCGTCCACCGCGTTGGCCACCACCACCGAAGAAACTTTCGAATGGACTCCCCCCTCCGCCGAAGATAT
>NZ_JBMQOC010000035.1:0-5671 GCF_053550995.1 Parapedobacter sp. | reverse complement strand
TCATGGAGGCTTTTAAAACACAACGTGAAGTATTGTATAACGAACTGAAGGGCCTTTGCGACGCAGCGCTGGGACATAAGCAACGGTGGGGATTCCAAACCAACCCCCCGCAGCGTATCACCGTACAAGGCGGGATCGGTACGGCAGGAGAGGACCGCTTTTTATTGGATTACTACCAGCTGGACGGAACAGGGTGGGGGAGTCCGTTCCTGCTGGTTCCCGAAGCGACCAATGTGGATGATGATACACTTGGTAAATTAGCAAACGCGGTGCCCGGCGATTTCTACCTGAGTGACGCATCGCCCCTGGGGGTGCCTTTCCATAATTTCAGGCCAAGCAGTTCGGAAGAACAACGGAAACAACGGATTGTCCGGAATCGGCCCGGCAGCCCATGTCACAAGAAATTCCTTTCGTTTAATACGGAGTTTACCGATAAGCCCATATGCACGGCATCCCGGCAATACCAGCACCTGAAACTCAAGGAAGCACGGATAGAGTTCCCCGAAGAGCAAGCCTACCAGAAAGCGGCAGCGGCGATTGTAGAAAAGGACTGCCTGTGCGAAGGGCTTGCCGCACCGGCGGTACTCACCCATGGCATACCGCCCAAGCACAACCTCAAAGCGGTGACGATATGTCCGGGGCCCAACTTGGCCTACTTCTCCAAAATCGCATCGCTCAAGGAGATGGTCGGCCATATTTACGGTACGGCCAACCTGCTGAACGGTCGCTTCCGGTCAAACCTGTTCGTCAACGAGCTGCGTCTTTATATCGACTACCTGAAAAAGGAAATCGAGAAATACCAGCATGATTTTACCGAAAAGCGAAGCACCCACTACCAGACATTCCGTGATAATTTGCTGGGCGGCATCGCCTATTATCGGTCCATCATGCCGGCCATGCAACCCTATGCGCAAACCAATATCGACGATATGAAATCCGCCATGGCCGATGCGGAGAAAACGTTGCTTCAACTGGTTTTTAGTGCTAAAAAACCGATGTTGGAACCTATTTGAGGCGCCCGGAAACAGTATGGATGTTATCTCCAACAAACATGGGGTCGCTTAGCGTGTTGATAAAGGAAATAAGATCTTCTTTTTCCTGCTCGCTCAGCGGTATCCGATTGCCATTCGCTCTCAGGCTCGGATCGAGGTTGCCGGCCTCCAAGACACCGTTATCAAAGTAATCCAACACGGCTTTCAGCGTGGGGAACTGGCCGAAGCTGCCATAAGGCGCCGTATAGGCGGCATTTCGCAAAGACGGTACCCGGAAACTCATGTATTCTTCGGCCCTGCCGGTAACCCGTGCGCGGCCGGCCTCTTCCGTGCTGGGATTCACGGGGAAGCCGACGTTTCGGAAACTTTGGTCGGTGAAGAGCGCCGTGCTGTGGCAACTTTCGCATTTCTGTCGGAAAACCTGTTGGCCCCGGGCCTCGGTTTCCGTAAATGCCTCGCCTTCGTTCCGTATGACCCGGTCGTATTTGCTGTTTGCGGAAATGAGCGTATACTCGAATTGTGCCAGGCTCCGGTATATCCGGTCGGGTGTGACCCGGTCGTCGCCAAATGCTTTTTTAAACAGGTCCCGATATTCGGGAATCGCCTTCAATTTCCGGATGACCTCCGAAATGGAAGAGTTCATCTCCTCGTGGGTGATGATGGGAACCAGGGTTTGGCGTTCTAATTGGAGTTTGCTGCCATCCCAATTATAGAATTGCATAAACGCCAGGTTCTGGATGGGTGGTGTATTGCGGAGCCCAACCCGGTTGTAAACCCCAATGGCCTGTTGACGGCTATCTGCGAAAGCATTTGACCGGTTGTGGCAACTGGCACAGGAAATCGTGTTATTTCCACTGAACTTCTTCTCGTGGAATAATTTCCCTCCCAACTCCACGCCATATTTCGTGGGCTTGTTGCCAGCTACCGAACCATTCAATGGCGGAAAGCCAACCGGTATATCCAATGCGATTTCGGGGTTATCCAAAGATGTGGGCACGAGGGTGTCGTCCCTATTACAGGATAGTAATAGGGATAAAGCGACTAACAGGGCACCTACCTTCTTCATCGATCCGTTTAATTCACCACACCACTGATGGAAAACATGCCCGTCAGGTCGCTCGATCCGTCACCACCCAGGTTGTCGACGAACAACACCATATTGGCGGCCGTATGTACGCTGGGTGTCGCATTTCCATCCCCCAGTGTAATGGTATTGGTTTTTCCGCTCAGTAGCTTATCAAAATCGGCCTTGATCGTGATGTTCGGTGCGTTCCGGCCTACGACTGCATGTGTGCCCAGGTCCAAGGTGATGTCGCGGTAGGCGTCGACACCCTGCGTGTAGGCTCCTTCTTCGCCTGCAATTGTGCTTCCGGTATGGATAGACAGCGTTTTATGGTCGGCACCATAAAAACCTTCGATTTTCGTAAACCGGTATCCGGTTCCCCATTCCCAGTGCATTTCGGTGTCATTGACGCCGGCCGCTGCGTAAAAATCGGGGAACCGTACTTCGTCTAGCGTGTTCAGTTCCGATTTGACACCCAATCCGAATTTGAGCTGCTTGTATTCGCCAGCGGGGATGTTGCTCAGCACATAATCCAATGTCTGCGGTTTTGCGTGGTTCACCACAATCGCCCCCTTATCCAAATCGTTGATGTGGTAGGGGATTTCGTTGCCATCTGCTTTCACCAAACGGATGTTGCTGACTACGTATTTCAGCTCCGAAAAGTGATGCACCTGTCCTTCGGCAGACGTATTTGCCGTAGCGGTAGACGATGCCGCATCGCCCAGTACGATGGGTGTGTTTTTGAACGTGTTGTTGAAATGCAGCGTGATGTCATTGGCAACGGGGTTATTGTCATCTTTGCTGCAAGCTGCCAGCGCCACTAGCGCGACGAATACCAGGGAAAATATTGTTTGTGTTTTCATGAGAATGATTTTTTAGTTTTTGTTTGACTTTATTTGCGATTAATGATTTTTACTGTGCGTATGTATGGCCTTATGCACGGTGGCCCGTTTAAAATTTGACCATCAGTGACGTGAACACGTTGCGTCCCATCCGAGGGATGTTACCCCAATCGGCGTAGGTGCTGTAATAGGCATTGAACAAGTTTTCGGCGCCTACCTGCAACGTGGTTTTGAAATTTTTGAAGTTGAAGGTGTAATCGGCGGATATATTCCAAATCCGATAAGCTGGTGTGAGGTCTTCGCCGTATTCAGGGCTGAAATTTTCCTGTGCCAAATCGCCATGCAGCGCAGTCTGGATACCAAGACCTTTGTGCATAAAATGAAGGGATGTTTGATAACTCAGGGGGCGGATGAACGGCAGATTCCCATCCTGGTTGTCCATGGCCCGCGCATAGGTGACCATCCCTTTCCAGTGGAGATGCGGCAGTATATCGTAATGCGTATTCAGCGATAGGTTGAACAGTTTCGCGTGGTCTAACGAGGTGTATCCTTTCACGCCGACCGATTGATAGTTCATCGGGCTGCCCAAGCTCAAGATCCGACCTACGATGTAATTCCTGATGTGGAAATAGTTTGCCTTGGCCGCGATGCCCATCCGTTCGTTTTTAAACCCAGCGCTTGCGTTAGCCTCATATGAAACCTCGTTTTTCAGATCGGGGTTTCCGATGTAATCGTAACGGTCAAAGCTGTTGTAGATGTAATATCCGTATGCTTCCGAGACGGAAGGTGCCCGGTGCCCATAACCCGTTCCGACCGAAAAATCAAATCGGTCGATGCGGAGTTGGTAACTGGCATGTAAGCCCGGCAATACTCTGTTTTTCTCCTGCGGAGCACCGGGGTGGAAAATCCAGTTGAACTCCACATATTTGGAACGGTTGTAATTCCATCCCAATGAGCCACCGAAATTCACCGTGCTTATTTCCGAGATATCCCACGCATTATTCATCGAAAGCCCGGCAAAACGGGTGGTAACCCAGGGCCAGCTGTAGGCAAACATTGTTTTCTTGCTCCGATTCTGCGGATACATCGTCATCTCGGCGATCGACAGGTTGTTGTATACATTCAGTTGGATGTCGCCCCTGTAATCCCCGCGCTTCAAATTGGCTTGGGAAACTAGCCCATAGGTGGTACTCCATCCCGGCATGTCCATGTGGACCAGGTTTTCGGGGCGCTTGGTGTCATCCATATAATGTTCTACCGCATTGAAATAAAGCTTGGTGTCCCAGGCCCGTATCCATCCGTCTTCGAATAACTGCTTGTAAGCTGCGGAGGTAATGATTGCCCGGGATCGCCACAAATCCATCGGCAGTGCTGGGAAACCGACATCGTCGGCCTGATCGAAAATAGCATCCATCCGTACCGAAGACAACGTACCCGTTTTATAGGCCAATCCCAACGACGTGTTGAATTTTTGGTATTGCGAGTGGTTTACCTCGGCATCGATGCCATCGTAATAATTGCCTGCCTTCCGGAAGGCGATGCTGCCATCGACCACGAGTCTTTCGCTTGCATACGACAGGTTCCCCAGGTTGAAGAACTGGTTATTGTTGAACTCGAATCCGGTTTGGTAAGCTCCACTCCATTTCCTTTCAACGGCGGGGCTGAATGGGGTGCTTTTCCTTTTGAGGTCAATGCTGCCCGCCACCGTGGCTCCGTGCAGGCTGCCCGCCTGACCGGATGTCACATCGATGGTAGCGAGGTTGTTGCTTTCCACATACGACGTGATCGGATCCATTTTATCGGTACATGCACCGAAAATATGCATGCCGTCGATGGTCACTGTCGAACGCTCCATACCCATGTTATTGAGCAGGGGCTCCCAGGCGAAGGCACCCCGTTTGATGAAGCTGATGTGGTCGGTAGATGCCAGGAATTCGTCCACCGACACGGCCATTTTCAGTTCGGTCTCGATTTTCCGCTTGGCAATGGCGGTGACGCTTACCTCCTCCAAGGTTTTGACGGTGTCACGTTCCGGATGCATATGCTGTGCGCGGGTGTTCATTCCAAGAAAAAGAACCAGAAAAAAGATAAGGAGCTGCTTCATATCGTTAGAATAAGACGTCGATGTACAATTCGCTTTTTACGCCTTCCATACCCGGCGTGAAATCCGTCGGTACTTCGGTCCCTTTGACGATCCTGCCGTCCTCGTTCTGCATGATGAAATTCAGCGTCCAGTTGCCCGTCATGGTGTAATTGACCACGCCATGGTACAACCCATCGGTTTGTTGGGTCAGGTCCACATTATTGGGCGACGAATGGTTTCCCATGGAGGGCTCCGGCATGCGCGGGTCCAACATCAGTGTATAACCACTTACCTCAGTGTATGATAACTGGGAGGGGTCGGTGCCGTTCAGCCGATAAATACCCGCCACCAATTCGTTTTCGGCAACTTTCGGCCGCGACGGTGCGACCAGCGCGATGATATACTGTTCGTCGTCTTTCCCTGTAAATGCCGTCATGTTCAGGTTTTGGTTGGGCTGCGCCTGAACAGTGATCGGGGTTTTCGCCGTAAGGATTTGGTTGGCACCAGTAAGGCCGATGGTTAACGTCCAGGTTCCGTCCGCATGGCTTTCACTGGTAAAGACCGAATAGCCCGAATAATAGTTGCTATCCGGTCTGTACGCCAACTCGTATCGGTGGGGACAAACGCCGGTTCCGCCGTTGGCATCGGTCGTGATGGGCAAAAGGGTAACGCCCGCAACATCGGCTTTCCC
>NZ_JBMQOC010000034.1:0-8683 GCF_053550995.1 Parapedobacter sp. | reverse complement strand
TTGGCCACCGCATAGGGGCTACGCGGATAGAAGGGTGTCCGCTCGTGCTGCGGCACTTCCTGCACCAGACCGTATAATTCGGAGGTTGCCGCTTGGTAAAAACGGCATTTGTTGCCGAGGCCCAGCAAACGGATAGCTTCCAATAACCGTAAGGTACCCAAACCATCGGCATTTGCCGTATATTCGGGTGTGTCGAAGCTCACCTTCACATGGCTTTGGGCCGCCAGGTTATAGATTTCGTCGGGCTGTGTTTCCTGTACGATGCGGATAAGGTTCGTGGCATCGGTAAGGTCGCCGTAATGCAGCGTGAACTGGAGGTTGTTCTCATGCGGATCCTGGTACAAATGGTCTATACGATCGGTATTGAACAATGAGCTCCGGCGTTTTACCCCGTGTACGATATACCCTTTTTTGAGAAGGAACTCGGCAAGGTAGGCACCATCTTGACCCGTGATACCTGTAATTAATGCGGTTTTAGCCATGCGGTCAATGATCTTTTTTCAATACTGACTTCAATAGATATTGTCCGTATCCGCTTTTCAATAGCGGCCGAGCAACGGTGTCAAGCTGCGCCGCATCGATATACCCCATACGGTAGGCCACTTCCTCGATACAACCGATTTTCAGTCCCTGCCGTTCTTCGATAACCTGTACGAATTGCCCAGCCTGCATAAGGGAGGTAAAGGTACCGGTATCTAGCCACGCGGTACCACGGCTGAATATCCCAACTTTCAACCGGCCTTGTTGGAGGTAGACTTTATTGACGTCGGTTATTTCATACTCGCCACGTGGCGATGGTTGGATATGCTTGGCGATGTCAACGACGGAATTGTCGTAAAAGTACAACCCGGGTACCGCATAGTTCGACTTGGGCTGCGTGGGTTTCTCTTCAATGGACACCACACGATGGTCGCTATCAAACTCGACCACGCCATATCGTTCCGGGTCGGAAACCGGATAGGCAAAGACCACCCCACCCTCCGAATCGGCGCTCTGCTGCAGCAAACGCGACAGCCCCTCGCCATGAAAAATATTATCACCCAGTATCAGCGCCACTTTATCGTTGCCTATAAAGTCCTCGCCGATTACAAAAGCCTGGGCTAGCCCATTGGGCTCTTCTTGCACCTTATAGGAAAACGAACAACCGATTTGGGAGCCATCGCCCAATAACTTACGGAAAGCGGGCAGGTCATGCGGTGTCGAAATAATCAGCACTTCGCGAATGCCCGCCAGCATCAGGGTAGAGAGGGGGTAATAAATCATCGGTTTATCATAAACCGGCATCAACTGCTTGCTTACGGCAAGCGTCAACGGATGTAACCGTGTGCCGGACCCCCCGGCCAAAATAATACCTTTCACTTTTTATCTTTCTAATAAACAGAAAGGCAAAGCTATCAATTTTTAGGCGAACTGCTCCAAAAAGGTGAAAGATGGCCCTTATTGCGCAACGACCGAGAACGGAACCGTATAGACGCCCCACCGCAGGGTCACCATACCATCCTTATCTGCGGTAATGGCAAATTGTTCCACCGAGTCACCGGCTTCCGAAGGTGTAGCATCTACGCGCAAAGCGTCCTTCGATTCGTCGTATCGGGTTCCCCATTGGTCCCAAACCTTATTGAAAATAAGGGTAACCTTCTTTTCGCCGGGAATGGAGTAGAGGCTGTACTTTCCGGCAGCCAATGGCTGCCCCTGCACCAATACGTCTTCATTTACTTCAAAGGTTGTCGCTTCATTCGCGCCTGTGCGCCAAACCTTGCCGAATGGGGCAATCTCGACACCGATCTCACGGCCTTTCAAAGAAGGCTTACTGTAATGGATGTCAATCGTCACACCATCTTTTGTCGTTACCATGGTGCTGTCTGGCGGACTGGCCCGTTTGCTTTTGTCTTGCTGTGCGAAAGCAACGGTAGACATAACCACTACCGCCAATAGGGATAACAGGATTGTTTTCATAACACTTTTTTTTACTGGGTTCATCAATCATTTTTTTATTGGAGGCGTTCGAAATTGAACACCAGATAACCCGTTTGGCCATCCAAATCCAATGGCATCCGCATCGTTAACTGATCCGCATCGGCATACGACAGATCCAACCGGTAGCCAGCGGTAACGTTGCTCGGCTTATCGCCGGGGTAAATCTTCTTGAACTGAAATTTGGGTTCCCCATTACCGCTGCCAGGATTATAAATGGACCACACGATATTCCGCACAGCACCGGGCGCACAAAGTGTCCCTTCGGCATCGAATGTAATGCTACCCTTCCCGTTGTTGGGCAGGTTCCATACACTGCCGATAAAGCACTCGGCGGGCGCTTCTTCAAAAATCGTTTTAACACTGTATGCCGTAGGGAAGTTTTCCTTATCCACCGAATGCAATACCCATTGGCCCTTAACCCCCTTTCGCCACGAGGCTGCGGATGGAGCGCCATCAACCGCACCTTGCTTGGCGGTACAGGAAGTCAACAAAAAAGACGCCGATAAAAGGGCTACAAAGAAAAATAATGTTCTATTCATGGTGTTAAACTAACTAATGGATTACAAACTCAAGCTTTATCCAAGCCTTTTCATTATGTAAAGATAATGGATTCGGCTATAAAATGAATTATTTTTATGTGCGATACCAGATATTCACGTATGTTTGTTCACGAAAGACACGTTATCCAGCTCGCATGGCAACCCAGTCCAAAAACCATACCATCAGTCAATTCGCGGCAAAAATACTGGTCCGGCTGTTCATTTTGCTCCTATTGTTTGCTTTCGCACCCGTTGTTCTCGAACAGGAGGCCACCCGATCATACAGCGATACGTTTGTATACATCGAAAACAAGTGGGCACTTATATTCCCGGGGCTGCTTTTTGTAAGTTTCCTCGTATTGCTGTTCCTCACCCTTCGCCATAAATATCAAAAAACCGACCTCAATTGGATGCTTTCCTTAAATTCCGCACTCCTCATTGCCTACGTAACGCTGGTCTATGTTCGGCTCTATCCCATTATCTTCGGTTAATGCATGGCATGATAGTCGCCGCCTTTTTTTACCTTTGAGGCTTTTACTAGCCTTCCATGACAAAAAAGCAAATATGGCGAATATCGAAGACCGTTTTGAAGGTCTGCATTACCGCTGTTGCGTTGTACTGGGTATTCGGTAAGGTCGAGGCCGACTATCGCGAACAGGCGATGGAGAACATCAGCGCCGGCTCTGACGAATATCCGCTCAGCTTCTGGCAGTTTATCGGGCAAACCATTTCCGGCTCCAATCCGATCTTCTTGGCGCTTGCCTTTATGGCATATGGATGCTCGGTCGTGATTGCTTCGTCGCGCCTCAACGGTTTTTTCAAGGGTGTGGGGCTGGTGCTCTCAGAGCAGTATAACTTCAGGCTTTACCTGTTGGGGTTATTCTACAACCTCTTCCTGCCCGGAGGCGTCGGCGGGGACGGATACAAGATTTACTTCCTGCGCCGCAAATTCGAGGTGAAAGGCCGCAAACTCTTGTCGGCCGTTTTCTTTGATCGATTGAGCGGGCTATGGGCATTGTGTTTGATTACCGCCGCCCTGGTGGTTTTTATCCCACGCCTGCAGATCCCGAACCAAGTACCCATCGTGGTGGTGGTCATCGGGTCAGTTGCCTATTATTCGATTATCCGTAGATACTTCTCCGACTACAGTAAGCGGTTTTTCCACACCCACCTCAAAGCGTTAGGGGTACAGTCAATGCAGGTGGTCTGTGCGATTTTCTTACTCTATGCATTGGGTTTTGAAGGCAAGTTCGCACCCTATTTACTGATGTTCCTCGTTTCGTCTTTGGTTGCGGTTGTGCCCTTTACGGTTGGCGGACTTGGCGCGCGTGAAATGGTATTTGTCTTCGGTGCGAAATATTTCCAGCTCGACGCACATCTGGCTATACTCATCAGTTTATTGTTCTACCTCACATCGGCCCTATTAGCGGCATTTGGCTCATATTTTATTTTCCGTCCACAAGGATTGGGCGAAGACAAGCTCCCCGCCGCCACAGAGGCCGACTTGGAGCATCTCGATGATGATAACGATTGAATCAATGATAGCAGCATGGCAACTATTGTAATTACAGGGGCAAGTAAGGGTATCGGCTTCGAAACGGCATTGGCACTCGCCCATGCCGGGCATCGCGTGGTGGCCGTTGCCCGTTCGGGACACGGGTTGGAAAAGCTCCAGGAAACGGCACTCAAACGTTCCCCCGACATGCAAATCCTTCCATCCGTCTTCGACATTGTGCATGGCGATTACGAGAGGGAATTCCGCCCGTTTTTGGAGGAGAAGCTGGGGCAGGTAGACATATTAATCAATAATGCCGGCTCACTGATCAACAGACCGTTTGAAAACACTTCCCCAGACGACTTCTCAGCGATGCTGGAAGGTAATTTGTTAGGCCACGTACGCATGATACAGCAACTACTACCGTTGATGCCACGGGACGGCCACATTGTCAATATAGGTAGCATGGGCGGATTCCAGGGTAGCGTCAAGTTCCCTGGACTGGCAGCCTATTCAGCCAGTAAGGCCGCTTTACATGTGCTTACGGAATGCCTGGCCATGGAGCTCGAAAGCAAAGCGATCAAAATAAACTGCCTTGCCCTGGGTTCGGCACAAACAGAAATGTTGGCCCAAGCGTTCCCCCAATTCGAATCGCCTATCACCGCCCATGAAATGGGGGCTTACATCGCCCAATTCGCACTCACCGGGCACCGGCTCTTCAACGGCAAGATCTTACCGGTTGCCGTAACGACTCCATGAAATAATAGATAACTAGCGAAGCGATCTCATTGATACCCAAAAAAACAAGCATGGAATCAATAACTAGCGAAGCGATCTCATTGATACCGAAAAAAGCAAGCAAGGAATCAATAATTTATCTAAGTTTGCGACTTTCAATGGACATACTTAGGGCATAAGCATACATGAGAAAATTTGCCGGATACATCCTTTCACCTATTTTTTATCTGTTTTTCGGTATTATCATTACCGTGTTCCACCCCATACAATGGCTGTGCCTCAAGCTGGGCGGATACCGCGCACATAAACGATGTGTAGATATACTCAACCTATGCTTGCTGGGCACCTATTATGTATTGGGCAACACGGTAAAGTTTACCAACAGGCAGCACCTGCCGATCGGCAGGCCTTTGCTTTTCGTGGCCAACCACCAAAGCATGTATGATATCCCGCCGCTAATTTTCTTCCTACGCAGACACCACGGCAAATTCATTTCCAAAATCGAGCTGGCGAAGGGGATACCGAGCATATCGTTCAATCTGCGCCACGGCGGTGCGGCCAACATCGATCGGAAAGACCCCAAACAATCCATTGCCGAAATACTGAAGTTGGCCAATAACATGAAAACCAAGAATTGGTCAGCTTTCATCTTTCCAGAAGGGACGCGGGCCAAAACGGGCATCATCAAGCCGTTCAATGTGGGTGGCATCGCTACCATATTGAAAAAAGTGCCACAAGTGCTTGTCGTGCCTGTTGCCATTAACCATTCATGGCAGATGGTACGTTATGGCTTTTTCCCGCTTAATACGTTCACGCGGATGTCATGGGAAGTGCTGGCACCTATTGAGCCACAAGGCCGAAACGCGGAAGAGGTAGTTGCGGAGGTTGAAGCGAAAATCAGGGAAAAGATAACGAACTAATTGACGCGCCGTCCTTTCCACTGGTATTTGCCCAAATTGCCAGCTATACCGATATATACCATGTAAACGACATGCAGCAGTGTCAATAGGGGTAAGTATATCAATAAATCTACCCGGTTCGCAAACCGGCATAGGGGGTACAGGAAGAACGCTTCTACGGTCAATTTCAACGTCAAGGCGATAAGAAACCCACCCACGGCGTAACCGCCGACCTCGAAAAAGAGCGGTGCCAATCCCATAACCAACAACAGGAGGTTGAAGGTCCATATCGCCAAGCCCAACGCAACGATTCCTTTATTTTTATAATGTGTGCTTTTGGATGCCCACCGTCGCCGCTGGTTGATGAATCCCCCCAAGGTACTTTTTGCATCGGTATATACGATTGCCGCCTTCGATTTGCAAAACCCTATCCGATCCGGGTATTTCCCGGCCACTTTGTGTAAGAACAGTTCGTCGTCCCCCGACGCGAGGTGATCAATACCGTTAAACCCACCCAACTCGTAAAATATATCGCGCCGGTAGGCGAGATTCGCTCCGTTGCAGGTAGATGCGTGCTTTTTTCCGATGCCGGCCGCGCCAAGACCAATAAGGTATAGAAATTCCAGCGTCTGCAATTCTTCGAAAAAACCTTTTTGCTGCGAGTATACCACCGGTGAGGAGACCAGCACGTGCCCCTTTTCTTCGGCAAACGTGATGACCGTCGCCAGCCAATCCTTCTCCATCCGGCAGTCGGCATCGGTGGTTACGATGAAGTCGCCCGTTGCTGTCTCGATAGCCAAGGAAATTGCTTTTTTCTTATAAGAATTTAACGGTTCCGATTCGTTAAGTTTCAAGAGTTTCACGCCCTGTGTGGCGAACGAGCAAACCACGGCCGCCGTATGGTCTGTGGAGTGGTCGTCCACCACAATAACCTCCAGCAGTTCCTTCGGGAAATCCTGCGCCAATATATCCGAAAGGGTGCGCCCGATATTTGCGGCTTCGTTGCGCGCGGCAATCAGTATGCTTACCTTCGTCTTTGGTATCCCCTGCTTGGCAACGAATGGTAAGGCGAACCATCCAGCCCGCATATAACATACCAGCACCGCATATATTCCGGTGAATACAGCTAATGCGATACTAATTAGTTGTGTCGCCAAAGAAATTGATTTTAAAGACAAATACCGATCCCAAAATGGCAGGTAATATAAGGTTAATAAACCAGATACACGAAGCGATCGCCATCACAGCGATATCCTGGTCGGTAATATGCGCATACAAATAACTTGCTGTAACGCTGCGTACGCCGAAGTCAAATAGGTCGAGCGTCGGCAAAGCGGCCTGCACAAAAAACAAGATGAAAATAAGCAGCAGCATGGGCAAGAACGCGATATCCGGAATGATAACCAACATCAGGATACCATATTGGGATGTAAAGATCACGAACCTGGCCAGTGAATTCAGAAAAACCGTTGTTAGTTCCCCACGGCTATAACGGGTCAGGATTTCGAAAAAGCGATGGAATTTACGCAGGAACTTAATCCGTTGCATCCAGCTGTTTATCCAACGCACGTTGAAATACAACATCAGGAAAAAACCAGCATACAGACTGGCCAATAGCCAGATCGCCATACCCCCAAGGGCACTCACGTCAAAAAAGCGGTTCACAAACCATGCTATGCTAAGTGAGCCCGCCACGCTTGTCAGCACCAGTTGGGCCAGTGCCCCCACACCCATGGCCACCACGCCAAAAATACGCTTGCGGGGCTGTAGAAACATCACGCGCCCCCCATACTCGCCGATTCGGTTCGGTGTAAAAACAGCCCACGATAATCCGCAGAAGACAGACTGCGTAGCCCGCCATAAGCCAATCCGCTCAATTGGGCGGCACAGGTATCTCCACTTCACCACCTCCAAAAACCAGTTGGCAAACATCAGCGCCACAACCACAGACAGGGTAATTACCACCGTCTCGGTACCCAGTTGATGCATTAGCCGCTCAAATTCCTTCAGGTTTTGGTGATTGTTGAGCTTTTGATAGAGCACCCAAGCCACCAGGGCCAAAATGGCAACCTTCAGTGCAATGCCCAGTTTTTTCTTTGTCTTATTAGTCAAACCCGAATGATTCTAGCGTGCAATGTTACTAATTTATCCGTTCCATTCCCAATGGAATGGTTTATGGAATTGCAAGGCGAAACGCATCCATAATAAAACGGGAAGTGTTTGGCTTCCTGTTGGATAAACATAACGGCCGTTTGTTTTCATTTTTGTTCACTAATCTTCATCGTTATGGATTATCCAAAGCAGGATATCTTCGGCCAGATTTGGCTGGATATCGTTTTCGAGGGACGCAATAAACGATACGGGGCATACGTGTTGCGCCGCGATGCGTCAAAAACCGCCCTAATCGCATTGTTTATTGCGTCGACCCTTTTCGTGATGCTTCTATTAGCACCTCTTATTCGTCAACACCTTGTCCCCGGCACGGCGGAGCATTTCCATCCACTTGAGAAAACAGCTGTCTTCGAACTGACCCCGCCACCGCCTATTGACAAATCGCTCCCCGACCCACCAGCGGCGGATCGGCCAATACCCCGCACGAGCCAGGTCCGTATGCCTCCTCCCGCGGTTGTTAGCGCCGATCGGATTACCGAAGACCCGCCTTCGGCCGAAACGCTGAAATTGGCTAACCCTGGTCCGGAAACCATTTCGGGCGACCCGACAGCAGATATCCATATCGACATACCGCCGGGCCACGCTGATGGCGATGCGATGGTCACTGAAACGGGGGGCATAGGGAATGATCCGTTTATTTCTGTAGAAGTTGAGCCCACTTTTCCCGGTGGCATGGAAGCGTTTCTTAAATATGTACAGAAAAACTACCGATATCCTGCACAAGCAGTGGAATCAGGGGTGAAGGGCAAAATCATCCTTTCCTTTATTGTGGAGCGTGACGGTTCGCTTACCGATATACGGATTGTGCGCGACCTTAAATTTGGCACTGGCGACGAGGCTGTGAGGTTATTAAAGGCATCGCC
>NZ_JBMQOC010000033.1:0-5475 GCF_053550995.1 Parapedobacter sp. | reverse complement strand
TTCGCTGGGGTGATGCCGAGGCAGTATACGCCAGGCCACTGCATGGCTTCAAGGTAAACTTGGCGGATGGAAAGATTGCTTCGTTGGAAGAAATCGAAGTGTGGCCAGCGAGGGAATTCGATCCAACGGTTCACCACGTTTTTCCCATCCCTGTGCGCGAAATCGCTACAAGTGAGAACTTGGATCAAAATGACGGATATTAATGTTGACAAGATACTTACTGGTATGGATATGCTTATCCTGCTGGGCACTACCTCAAGTAGCCGCCCAGCAGGAACGCATCCTGATACACGCACATAATGACTACCATCAGCGTGTGCCTTTTTATCAGGCGTATGCACAACAGGTTTATGCAATCGAGGCAGACGTGTTTGCCGAAGGGGGTGCCTTGTTGGTGGGGCACGACCGGGAGGAGTTACACCCTAGCCAGACATTGGAAGCGCTGTACATTAATCCCCTTGTTCACGTGTTTGCATCAAATGGGGGCCGGGCATGGGCCGCGTCGGAAAACCGATTGGTCCTCCTCATCGACCTGAAATCGCCCGCTGCCACGACGTTGCACCGAGTCGTTACCCTTATAGCGAAATACCCCGACGTGTTTGACGAAACCTTGAATCCCTATGCGGCAACCGTAGTGATTTCCGGTGCGATGCCAAACCCCGCTACATTTGCCGATTTCCCACATTACATCCGATTTGATGGCCGCTTGGGCGTCGACTATACCGAAGAAGAACTGGAACGTATCGAATTTGTCAGCGCACCGTTTTCGGATTATGCGCGGTGGAATGGAAAAGGCGCGTTGACGGATCAGGACAGAAAGCAGGTGTCAACCGCAATTGATAAGGTACACCGGTTGGGGAAGAGGATTCGGTTTTGGGGTACGCCGGACGGTTTGACGACCTGGAATACATTGTACGAAATGGGGGTAGATATCATCAATACGGACCAGATCGAGCGGTGTGCTGCTTTTTTTTCGGATTTCGGAAGGAAACGGTTTAGCCTGCAGCATGCCATACCCGGTAATGGCACGGCACGTGCAGAAAGATTGGATGCCACCACGCGTGGTTTCCGGGGTTTCGAAGGGAAGGAAATGGCGCTGTCGGCAGCCGTTCCCATATATAAGCCGCAGAGAAAGTTTGATCGCCATGGCCGTGTGGAAAATGTGATCCTCTTGATCGGTGATGGGATGGGATTGGCACAATTGCAGGCAGCCTACGCTTTCAATGGGACACTGAGCACCTTACTGATGCCCACGATAGGCCTGCAAGAAACCAGTTCACTTGACGCATATACTACGGATTCGGCAGGTGCAGGCAGTGCTCTCGCGACGGGAAAGAAAACTAAAAACCGCCATATCAGTGTGGATTCCCTAGGGCAGGTTCAGCCGTCGATTACCGATTACGCAAAAGAGGGAGGGATGTTCTGTGGGGTGGTGACCGCAGGTAATGTGGCGGATGCGACACCGGCCGCTTTTTACGGCCACGCCGTAGAGCGGGATGACAGCGATGCCTTGACCGCATACCTGACAGACGGCAAGTTGGATGTGTTGGTCGGAAGCGGAAGGCATCTGTTCAGCCAACGCAAAGACGGCCGTGAACTTTGGAGCGAGCTAAGTAGCCAGTATCGGATGATGACCGACTTAGGGAAACTGGATAAGCGTGTCGAAAAAGCCATCTGCATCGATGAACGATTTGGTGAAGCGGTTTCAGAAAAAAACATGGGACTTTTGGCTGACGCGACTCGAAGGGCCATTGGGAACTTGGATAGAGCCGAGGGGAAGGGTTTCTTTTTGATGGTGGAAGGAGCTAAGATCGATTACGCCGGCCACGCCAACTCGTTGCCCGGATCTATTATGGAAACCCTGAGTTTCGACTTGGCGGTGGCGGAGGCATTGAAATTTGCAGACGAAGACGGACACACATTGGTGGTTGTAACCGGCGACCATGAGACCGGTGGTCTGACATTAATAGACGGAAGGTGGGAGAAAGGCCAAATTACCGGTCTTTACGTAACGGATGACCATACGCCGATAATGTTGCCTGTATTTGCTTACGGACCCCAGTCGGATGAATTCAAAGGCGTTTATCCGAATACGGCAATCTTCCATACGATCGTGCGATTGTTGGACCCTTCACGGCGAATAGCAGAAAACAAGCTCCTTGGTAATCGGTAGCTTGGCGATAAAAGCTCCTTCCCCTTAAGGCGGGGCAAGGTACTGGCAGCTGAAAAACAAAAAAACATACAGATGAAAGAGATAATCCTAACATGCAATATCCTGGTAATTGGGCTCTTTTTTTTATTCACCCCCAGCTATGGGCAACGTAACCCGAAAGAAGTACGGCACCCATATCATTTAATAGCCCATCGCGGAGGGGTTGTGGATAGCGTAACAGCTGAAAATAGCTTGCTGGCGTTGGAGAAAGCTTCGAAAAATGGGTATTGGATGGTTGAAGTCGATTTGCGTTTGACGCAAGACAGTGTGTTGATCATCCACCACGACCCGAATTTTAAACGGTATTTTGGTATAGACAAAACCGTGTCCGAAATGGAGTGGGCGGAAATCAGTCCGTTGGTGGGCAATCTGGGTAACAAGGTACTTACTTTTGAAGAAGCGCTAAGATTTTGCCAAGAGGGAAACCTGCAGGTCATGGTCGATAATAAGATCGAGGGGAACGATACCGTTTTATTTGGCAAGGTTGTGGAATTACTGGAAAAATATAACCGTTTGGAACAAGCGATGATGATTGGTACTACCGCGTCTACTCCTTTTTTTACTGGGAAAATAAAGTTAAGCTGTACCCGTCAGCAGCTTGAAGACCACATGTCGAAGCCGGGGTTCAACCCAGAAGACTATTACCTGTTTTCTAGCGATATAAAAGAAGCCGACATGGAATGGACCCGGAAACACGGCATATTGGCCGTTGGTGTATTGAATGCGTGGGCATTCAAAGGTAGCGACATGATGGAAGAAGCCGAGAATGCAGCCGAAAAATTAAAAAAGGCAGGTGTTCGCTATTACCAGCTTGATTCGATGTTCGGCTTCATGTTTAAGTAGTTCCGATACGCCGCCATCCGTTCGATTCCGGTGTTTGGATAGGGATTTTACGAACGCAAACCTTTGCGTTGAAATAGCTTGGTTACCATTGATTTATTGGAGGAAAACACGTTAATTTTGTTAATACAATTATAGTAATATAAATAAACGACTAACGATATCTCTCAAATCCAATTTTACTAAAGTTTTCAAACGTAACTTGGGTTTAACAATAAGTTTTTGCGCAAACGGTAACATTGTTCGCAATATGCGGTAATCATTTTGACATTTTTAAGGAAGGAGGAAATGGATTCGAAGGTAAAATAACGAACAGGTGCGACAAAGGCACACCCGTTCATAAGTTTCAGGAAGCAGACATATAGACTGGACATCTGCGACTGCATTCCTGTGCGAGTAACACAATAGCGTATCACCGCCTTCCAAAGGTAAGAAAAGAGATGAAATTCATCCCTTTGGAGGCAAAAAACAGTTCATGATGAATTATTTCATATTGGGTAAATGGCATGTAAGAATAGCTTTACTTTATTTCTTTATAGCTGCGGGAATCCCCGCACTACGTGCATCGACCAATCACCTACTCCAACAAACCAGCCAAATCGTGGGGCGTGTGACGGATGCGGATGGTGCGCCATTATCGGGCGCCAGCATACGTATAACAGGCCAACAACGGAGCGTAGCCACCGGTGATGATGGTCGGTTTTCCTTGTCAATAGAACCTGGCAATTATACGCTCGAAGCTTCCTTCATTTCCTATGGTACGGAGCAACGTGCTGTGACGGTACGGGAGGGGGGTAGTGTCGAGGTGAATTTTGTATTATCGGAAGAAAGCGGCGCATTAAGTGAAGTGGTTGTGGTGGGGTACGGTACACAACGCAAAATCAACCTCACCGGAGCTGTTGACCAAGTTACCGCTGAGACCTTCCAAAATAGACCCATCCCCAATATTTCACAGGGATTGGTGGGCGCTGTGCCAAACTTGAATATACGGATGTTGGATGGCAAGCCCACCCAATCGCCTGCCTTCAATGTAAGAGGGACAACCTCGATTGGCCAAGGAGGGAGTGCGCTTATTTTGATCGATGGGGTGGAAGGTGATCCGAGGATGTTGAACCCCAACGACATCGAGAGCATTTCCATACTGAAGGATGCGTCGTCTGCCTCCATTTACGGTGCGCGTGCCGCATTTGGCGTTGTGCTGATTACCACTAAATCGGCGGTGGCGGGGAAAACATCGATTACTTATTCCACCAATGTATCGTCGAAATCACCAACAACGGTTCCGGATAACATCACCGATTCTTATCCGTGGGCACAGGGATTCAGCGATGCCTGGTCGCGGTGGAATGATAACGGAAGAACACCTACGGCCGTAAATAAAACCCTGCCTTTTTCTCCCGAATACCTCGCAGAAATTAAGCGCCGGTGGGAAGACCCCTCGCTACCACGTATCGAAGTAAACCCCTCAACCGGCGAATACCAATATTATTACAGCACGGATTGGTACGAGGAACTATATAAGGAACGTTTTTTTGCCCAGGACCATAATTTGGCACTATCGGGGGGTAACGATAAGGCTGCATTTTACGTAAGTGGCCGTTATAATGGTCAAGATGGCCTTTTCCGGTACAACTCGGATACGTACAGCATGTATAACCTACGTGCCAAGGGGACGATCCAACTGACGCCTTGGCTGCAAGTGGAGAACAATACAGAATATTCACGTATGGCCTATCACCAACCATTGAATGTAGGTGAAGGGAGTGGTATTTGGCGCAACATGGCCGATGAAGGGCACCCATTGGCACCCTTACTGAATCCCGATGGTACCCTATCCTTCCCGGCGGCGTATACGGTGGGCGATCAATATATTGGACGTAATGCAGAGGATGAAACCCGTCGTTTCCTGAAGAACAGGGTGGCTGCAACCGCCGAATTTCTTGACAAAAGTCTAACCATCAGAAGTGATTTCACCTTTCAAAGCATGGACATCGGAGCACAGCAAAACCGTGTCCAAGTGCCATATAGCCGTTATGAGGGGGTAATCGGCTATACCGGTACAAATACCAACGATTTGCAGGAATTTAGACGGACGACAGATTATCTGGCCACAAATGTTTATGCCGATTATGTAAAGACATTCAACGATGCACACAACCTTAGCTTACTGGCAGGTTTTAACTACGAGCAGTCCACCGAGAAAAGCTTAACGGCGCGGCGTAATGGTATAGTTTATGCCGATGCCGATGATATCAACCTAGCGTTGGGGCAAAGTATTGTCACCAGCGGTGGCAATAAAAAGTGGGCAATCGCGGGCGGTTTTTTTCGCGTGAATTATAACTTCAAAGAGCGTTATCTGCTTGAAATGAATGGCCGATATGACGGGTCATCCAAATTCCCTACAGAACAACAATGGGCCTTTT
>NZ_JBMQOC010000032.1:0-61096 GCF_053550995.1 Parapedobacter sp. | reverse complement strand
TCGGCCCGGCAGGCCCCGTAGGTCCAGCCGGCCCCGAAGGCCCGATAGGTCCAGCCGGCCCTGTAGGTCCGCAAGGGGCGAAAGGTGACGCAGGTGATGTCGGTCCAGCAGGCCCCGTAGGTCCAGCTGGCCCCGAAGGCCCGATAGGACCCGAGGGCCCTGCCGGGCCTGCCGGTAGCGATGCAACGATTAACGGGGTAGCCGCGGGCGGAGATCTTGCCGGTACGTATCCCGATCCCACCGTTGCTAAACTTCAAGGCGTGCCGGTGAGCAATGTGGCGCCGGTAGCGAACCAATTTTTGCGGTTTGATGGTACGGAATGGATTCCCGCGGCAGTTGGTGGCGGTGGGTTTGCGCTTCCTTTCATAGCACTTGAAAACAATGCGGCCACGCTGTTTTCCATAACGAATGATGGTGATGGGGTCTCCATTGAGGGGGTCAACAATACCACTACATCGAATATCTCCGCCTTGAGGGGGATCGTGAGCTCGGCCTCGCCGGGAGGGTTTTCCGCTGCTGTCCGAGGGATTAATAACGGCACCGGCGGATTGGGCATCGGTGTATGGGGTTCGCACGGTGGGTCTGGTTGGGGGGTATACGGCTCCACCCCCAATGGCCTGGGGGTATATGGCAACGCCTCGACCAATGGGACCGGTGTATACGCCAACAGTAACACGGGTACCGGCCTGGTAGCAACCAGTAACAACGGGATTCCAGCAAGTATTTCAATCTTCAACAATGCAAATAATAACCATGTACTTGAAGCCAACACCGTTGGCAACGGAACGGTAATCAATGTGACAACGAGTGGCAACGGTACGGGTGTGCGGGCGTCGACCGGTTCGGGCTTTGGCGTGCACGGAATTACCTCTGCGCAGACATCAGCGGGTATCGTCGGAGACAATAATGGTGGCGGAGAAGCGGTGGTAGGCCGTACAACCAGTGATATCGCCGGAGCCGTTGTGGGCCGTAATGACGGCGGAGGGTATGGTGTGCGGGGGTTTGTTGCAACGAATACGTCGGGTACGGCTGTCGGTGTTCTGGGACAGGTTGGCTTGAACAACAGTACCGGCCGCGCGGGCAGGTTCGAAAACTTTAATAGCAGTAATGATCAGGGCAATACGCTGGAGGTTGAAACCAACAGCAATGGCAATATCCCGGATAACACCCAGGGTAATGCGGCCTCTTTCTTGGTGAACAACAGCAATAGCGTAGCTGCGGCTGTCCGTGGTGAGGTGACGACCATTTTTGGCAATTTCGGTGCGGCGGGTATTTTTGGTGTATCCTCGGGTACCGGTGGCCGCGCCGGTCTGTTTTATGCTTCCAACCCCGACGGCAACGGGCAGGCTTTGGTGGCGCTTACCGACGGCAATGGCAACGCGATTACGGCGAACGCGGGCAAAGACGGGAATGGTGTAGAGACAAATGTCGACGGTAGCGGCAATGCGCTATATGCGTGGGTGCCCACTTTTAGCGATGGCCGGGCGGGCCGCTTTCAGAATTACAATGAAAATAATGTAAGCGATGTGATTACCGTCAACACGGTGGGTAACGGTATCGCCGGGAATTTCATGGTAGACCGTGTCTCGGGTACCAAACCAGCGGTACGCGGTGAGGTAAATTCACAGTTTGCCAATTGGGGTACGGCGGGTATTTATGGTATTTCTTCCGGAACAGGGGGCTTTGCCGGGCTATTCCATGCCTCGAACCCCGCCGGTAATGGACCGGCGATAGTCGCAATCGCTGAAGGAAATGGCAATGGCATTACCGCGAATGCCGGTGGAAGTGGAGACGGCGTCGAGGCATCGGCAGACGGGAATGGGAATGCTATTTCGGGTTTTGTCCCTAATTTCGGAACCGGGAGAGCGGGTCGGTTTGCCAATTTTAACAATGCCAATAGCCAACCGACAGTCCACATTACCACAACCGGGACCGGCAACGCCTTATTAGCAAATCATCAGGGTGCTTCCGGCAATGTAGCGTTATTCCAAAGTAATAGCGCCGACGTGGCGCGGATCAATAAAGCCGGAAGGGGCTTTTTCAATGGCGGCACACAGAACAGCGGAGCGGACATCGCCGAAGCTTTTGACGTAACAGGCGACTTTGCGGCGTATGAAGCCGGTGATGTGCTGGTTATTTCGGTGGACGAAGATCGCACCGTGGAGAAATCGGGCGAGGCTTACTCGACGCTGGTTGTGGGCGTGTATGCCACCAAGCCGGGGGTATTGCTTACCGAAGAATCAATCGATACGGACCTTTCGGACAAGGTGCCGATGGGTGTGGTGGGCGTCATTCCCACGAAGGTGTGCCTCGAAGGCGGTGCCATCAAACGCGGTGATTTGTTGGTGACTTCCTCGCAGCGTGGTGTGGCCATGAAGGCTGACCCCGACAAAGTGAAGGTGGGCCAGGTGATCGGGAAAGCCCTGCAAGAATATGACAGTAACGGGGTAGGCAAAATAAAGGTGCTGGTAAATGTCAAATAGCGTACCTTTGCGGGTACGATGCGCATCATGGCTTTTGATTACGGTACCAAGCGAGTCGGCATTGCCGTGACCGACCCGCTGCAGCTTATTGCCACGGCTTTGGATACGGTGCACGCCAAGGATGTGCTGGCGTATGTGAAAGGGTATCTTGACCGCGAAGGCGTAAGCACGTTTGTGGTGGGCGAGCCCCGCCAGCTCGACGGGTCCGAATCCGAATCTGCCCAGCACGTGCGCGGGTTTGTCCGGATGCTCCGGCGCACATTTCCGGCCATTCCCGTGGAAACGGTCGATGAGCGTTTTACATCGAAGATGGCATCGGCAAGCATTGCACAAAGCGGGATGGCAAAAAAAAACGGCAGGACAAGGCGCTTATCGATAGCGTTTCGGCGGTGCTTATCCTGCAGTCTTACCTCGAAAAGCGTGACTTTCAACGATAAAACTCCCTGCCTTAGAACCGACTAGCAAAGATACTATGGGCTACATCCATTTTTTTACCGAAGACACGGCATACCAAATCAAGGGGAAATTACCCCTGAAACGTTGGGTAAAGGCAACGATAGCTTCCGAAGGCTTCAAGACAGGCGAGGTTAGTGTGGTGCTCTGTAGCGACGCTTATCTCTTGGAAATCAATAAGCAATACCTCCAGCACGATACCTACACGGATATCGTTACGTTTGATAGCAGTGAGCGGGATGATACCATCGCGGGTGATATTTTCATCAGCATTGACCGTGTACAGGAGAATGCGTTGAAGTTCGGTGTGGATGAACGAGACGAACTGCATCGCGTCATCATCCACGGTATCCTGCACCTCTGTGGTTACGGAGATAAGAAGAAAGAAGACAAAGCACGGATGACTGAGAAAGAGGACTTTTATTTGGGGACACGAGGAGTGTCTAACCTCCATTGAAACAGGTATAAATTGCTATATTAGCAGTCAATTAATAATCTGAGTTCGATTATTATTTCTGACTCAGAACGCTTTGAAAAGGTCAGGTTCAACTGAAAACGACGCTGGAATAGCGGGCTATTTCGAGGAGTTTTCAGGAAGAAGATGGCCCTTTCAAAGTGAATAAGGAAATAAACTAGTCCAATAGCTACCCTATGCGGCGTTGCCTCCGCTTGCTTTATCCCAATAAAGCTGCGCAAAGGCGCCTTGCCTAGGATTACTATTAGACTTCTGAGTCGAAATAATAATCGAACTCAGGTTAATAGACCAAAGCAAGTAATAACCAAAAGATCGCAATGCCAACCAAGGGACAATTATTGACCAACCCGATAACGGACGATACGTACGAGTACCTTGAAACCTCCAAAGACAGTGAAGGCGCGCGTGTAGTTATTAAAGCAACCGTGAAAAGCCAGGGCCAGCTTGTTCCCAACCATCTCCATACACTGCAAGATGAAACATTTGAGATTGTTGATGGGCGATTAACCATATGGGCCGACGGCGCTACGAGGGTGCTTTCTGCAGGCGAGCGGATAACGTTGCCGAGGAACAAGGCACACAATCACTATAATGGCCACAGTATGCCGGTGACCTACATCCATACCGTGGCACCCGGACTGGATTTCGACTACTTGATAGAAAACCTGGTCGGCTTGGCGGCCGATGGGAAAAGTGGTGGCGGGGGTCTGGTTCAGCAGCTGGTTACGCTCCGTTACCTCGATAGCAAATCGTTCCTCTCCGACATGCCGTTAGCGGTACAGAAGGCGTTGATGGTAGCCGTTGCACCTATCGCCCGCCTGTTTGGTTATCGGGCGATTTACAAAAAATATTCGGGGATGGAAAAATAATCCGATGCCGAAGAGAAACGGAGCCGCTGTTTAGAACCGCTCGAACTGCGAGAAGAAGAAGTTACCTTCTATTTCCGCGTTTTCGTCGGAGTCTGAACCATGGATAGCATTCGCATCGATCGATTTTGCGTATTTATTACGGATGGTACCGGGTTCGGCCTTGCTAGGGTCGGTGGCACCGATCAGTGCGCGAAACCCTTCCACCGCATTTTCCTTTTCGAGAATAGCGGCGACGATAGGGCCGGAGGTCATGAATTCAACCAGTTCACCGTAAAACGGGCGCTCTTTATGTACCGCATAGAATGCACCAGCCGTTTCTTTGCTCAAGCGCGTGTATTTCAATGCCACCAGCTTAAACCCGCCCGCAATGATGTCGTTGAGTATAGCACCCGTGTGGCCATTGCGTACGGCGTCGGGCTTGATCATGGTGAAAGTTCTGTTCGTTGTAGCCATTTTAAAAATTTTGCGCAAACATAGGGAAAGTTGTCTGCTTGTGCAAATGGCAAAAGGTTGTGCGAGATGATTATATTTGAAACTTATGAGAGACCTATCATACCATTGGCTCTGGGCGGTTTGCACCATTGGGTGTTGGCTATTAGCTGGTTTAACCGAGGTTACAACCGCCCAATACCGCGTAAGCACCATCCCGTCGCCGAAGGAAAGCGGCCAGCATGATTACGTAAGCAACCCTGATGGTATCCTTGGAGCAGCTGCGGTGGACTCCCTGAATCGGCTTGCGTACGCTGTAGACCATCGGACTTCGGCAGAATTGGCAGTGGTCGTGGTGGATGATTTCGTGGGAGGGGACGATTTCCAGTTTGCCTTGGAGCTTTTCAATACTTGGGGCATCGGCAAGGATGGAGCCGACAATGGATTGTTGTTGTTTGTTGCCACCGAAAAAAGGGCTTACCGGTTTATCACCGGATACGGTATGGAGGCCGTGTTGCCCGATGCTCTGCTGAAGCGTATCGGTGAAGGTTTACTGGTCCCTCGGTTCCGCGAGGGCGACTATGACGGGGGGGTACTGGCGGGCATGGCTGCCGTGAAAGAAGTGGTGCTCGACCCCGCTTCTGCCGAGGACTTATCCGCCCGAATGGTGCGTGAAGCTTCTTGGTTCTACCGATATCGGTACACGCTACTTGGGCTCGTGGTGGCTGGGGTGGGTTATTATTTCCTTTGGAGGCAAGCCAGCCGTGCATACAACCGTATCCGTACCAAGCGCGGCCGGAAGAAGAATAGAAAATCTAATTCCAGGTATTTGTATTATAGTGGGTTCGTATTGTTCTTCGCCGCGTTCCTCTCCATTTTTGCCATCGCCTTTTTCGAAATGCCGCCAACATGGCTTTACAGCTGGAGCCACCTGCCGTGGTATGTTATCCTGTTTTTCGGTTTAGCTATTTGGATGGTCTATGTGGCGGGTCTTCGGGAAATCCGGGCTAACCGGAGAGACGTGGCCCATAGGCGGGAGGCAGTCAGGGCCTTCCACAGGCAACTGGCATTACCGCTGCTGGCTACACCGCTTCTTTGGATATCGTTTTTCTTTGCCTTCAAGCGGCGGCGGAAAGAGCGCATCCGGTTGGTGCCGCCGCCCGGCAGCGGCTGGCAGCGGGTAGATCGCGAACAAAACCCCGACGGGAGGCCCTTTCTAGACGATGGCCAACGGGATGAGGAGAAGGCCGGGGCGAGGGCATATGAAATCTGGACGCGCGAAGGCTCGAAAGAAGGGAGGGTCATACCGTTCGATGGCGAGAGGGCCCGGAAGTTCATGACCTGTCCGTCGTGCGGCTATTTTGCTTTTACGAAACCGTTTGTAAAGACCATCACACGGGCTACAACCAAACGTGCGGGACAGGGCGAACGGATGCAGTATTGCCATCATTGCAACCATAAATTGTCGCTCGGCATGGTAGTGCTTCCTAAGATTTCGTCATCATCGGGCACTAGTGGCAGTGGTTCCAGTAGTGGGGGTAGCGGCTCCAGCGGTGGTAGTTGGGGGGGCGGTAGTAGCGGCGGCGGCGGCGCTGGAGGGCGCTGGTGACCTCCAAACGGCAGCGGAGAGGCCGATAAATTATGGATACCTTAGAATAAAAATTAAAGGCGTCAATAATTTATCTAAGTTTGTCTGACCATGGAAGTATACGTCATTGCCATTGGGCTCATCGCCCTCATTATCCTCATTATCGCGGTTGTTCTGCTCGTTAAGCGCCCGGCGGGGGGAACCGATATGCAGGAAGTGGCACGACTGCGAACGGAAAAAGAGGCTTTGGCCATCGAGCTGGCCCGTGCGCAGCAGCAGGCCGAAAGCCTCGTCGCAGAGAAAGACCGTGTAGCGGCCCTTTTTAAGGAAGAGCAGCAGCGTCTTCGGGATGAGCTGCAGCGAACACGCGAGCGGCTGGCGGAAGCAGATAAATCCCTGGAAAGCGGCCGCGCCTATTACCAATCGCAACAGGAGCGACTTGAAGCGCAGAAGGAAGAAATAGAAATCATCAAAAAGCAATTCAATACGGAGTTCCAGGTTATTGCCAATAAGATCCTCGAAGAGAAAACCCAAAAATTTACCGAAACCAACAGCAAATCGCTCGACCAGATATTGGCACCCTTGAAAGATAAAATAAAGACGTTTGAAGAAAAGGTTGAAAAAACCTATCAGCATGAAGCTGCCGAGCGGAATTCGCTGAAAGGGGTGGTGCAACAATTGATGGAGCAGAGCCTGCGCATTAAGGATGAGGCCAATAGCCTGACGCGTGCGTTGCGCGGGGACAGTAAGAAGCAGGGTAACTGGGGGGAGGTGATCCTTGAACGGGTGCTGGAGCGCTCGGGACTGGTGAAGGATCGTGAATATCGCTTGCAGGCCTCGATTTCGGATGAAGAAGGCAGGCGCCTCCAACCGGATGCCATCATTGACCTACCGGACGAGAAACATCTTGTGATCGATTCCAAAGTCTCATTGCTGGCTTATGAGCGCTGGGTAAATGCCGATACGGACGAGGAGCGCGAGCTTGCCGCCAAGCAGCATGTGCTATCCGTGGAAAACCATGTGAAAGGGTTATCGGCCAAGAACTACCACGACTTGTACCAGATCAATTCGCCCGATTTCGTATTGCTGTTCATGCCCATCGAATCGGCCTTCAGTATGTCTATCACCTACAAAGCCGACCTTTTCAGTGAGGCGTGGGACCGCAAGGTGGTCATCGTAAGTCCCTCTACTTTGCTAGCTACCTTGCGGACCATCGCCAGCATGTGGAAGCAGGAGCGACAGACCCGCAATGTCCTCGAAATCGCCAAGGAAGCGGGAGCACTGTATGATAAGTTTGTCGGTTTCCTCCAAGATATGGATAAGATGGGCGAACAGCTCAGCCGCGCCGTCCGTGCCCATGAAGATGCCACCAAGAAACTCGGCACCGGCCCCGGCAACATGATCCGTAAAGTGGAAAAACTCAAGAAGCTAGGCGCCCGCGCGAGCAAGCAAATCGGCGGGAACCTATTGGACGAAGGCGACTAGACACCACGAAACACGATGGTCGCGTTATGCCCACCGAAGCCAAAGGCATTGCTCATCGCGACATCGACCTTCCGTTCCAAGGCATCCCCGGTAACGATGTGCATCCCTTTCGGGATGGCCTCGTCCAAATGAACGGTATTGATTGTTGGGGGCACCACCTGATGGTTGATGGCTTTAACCGCCAGGATGGCCTCAATGGCTCCGGCAGCTCCCAGAAGATGGCCCGTCATGGATTTGGTTCCACTGATGCTGAGATTTTCCGTGTTTTTGAATGCCTTGCTCACCGCGTTCAGTTCGCTGATGTCGCCAACGGGTGTTGAGGTGGCGTGCGGGTTGAGGTAATCCACGTCGGTGGCATCGATCTTGGCTTCGCGCAATGCCAGCTCCATCGCTTTTGAGGCGCCGCGTCCCTCGGGGTGTGGAGCCGTTAGGTGGTATGCGTCGGCAGTCATTGCCGCCCCCACCACCTCGGCATAAATGTGGGCGCCCCGCTTTTTGGCGTGTTCATATTCTTCCAATAGTAGCGCCCCTGCCCCCTCGCCCATCACAAATCCGTCCCGATCGGTATCAAACGGCCGGCTGGCACGCTGCGGGTCGTCATTTCGGGCAGACATCGCCTTCATCGCTGAAAACCCCCCGATGGAAGCCGGCGTGATGGGTGCTTCGGAACCACCCGTGATGAACGCCTTGGCTTTGCCCATCCGGATGTAGTTGAAGGCATCCATAATGGCCGTATTGGCCGTGGCGCAAGCCGAAACAGTGGTGTAGTTGATCCCTTGGAGTCCGTATTTCATCGAGATCATGCCCGAAGCCATGTTGATGATGAGCCGCGGCACGAAAAACGGACTGAACCGGGGCGCGTATGCGCCTTCGACGTATTGCGTGACCTCATGCTCGAAGGTTTCCATCCCGCCTTGCCCCACTCCCCAAATAACCCCCACGTCAAACGGATCCATGGTGGATAGATCCAACCCGGCGTCTTCCATGGCCTCCGATGCGGCATATAAGCCGTATTGGGTAAAAAGGTCACTGCGTTTTATCTCGTTCCTGTCGAGGTGTTTTTCGGGTGCAAATGCCTTCACTTCGCAAGCAATCTGGGTGCGAAATTGACGGGCATCGAACCGGGTGATTACCCCTGCGCCACTCATGCCCTGCACAGCGTGTTGCCAAAACGTTTTTACATCGTTTCCCAACGGGGTAACGGCACCCATTCCGGTAATAACCACTCTAATCATATCGTTCATTTGATCGTTGTCTTTATTCAATGACGCCTGTTGCATCCACCCCCGGACCTATCCGTGGGTAGCCGGGCGCTAATTCGAAGCAAAGATAGCAAGGATATATCGATTGCTATACTTTTGTTTCGGCCACGGCTGCGATTCCATAAGCGTAATGTAAAAAAGTGGCCTGCGGCTCCACCAGTCGCTGAAAAACAATTACCTTAGGCGTGCTGTTTCAAACAGGGGCGGCCTGGTGAATAGACAGAAGGGAGATACACAACAATGCGCGGCTATCATTTTTCGCAATACATACCGAAGTCCTTACCCAAAGGCGGTTTCGAAGAGCTGCTGAAACTTTTCACGCAGCTGCTGCAATATACAGCTGGCGATGCCGGCGAAGCATTGGCGTGGCTCAATGAGTTGGACAAGCAATACAAGCTCACGGACGATGACTATGGGATCGGCGATTTTATCCAAGAACTCAAAGACAAGGGGTACCTCAGCGACGACCCAGGTAGTGGGGAAGTGCGTATTACGGCGAAGAGTGAGCAGGCCATCCGCCAATCGGCGTTGGAAGAGATTTTCGGCAAACTGCGCAAAAGCGGCCGTGGCAACCACAACAGCAACCTTTCGGGCTTGGGCGAGGAGAAAAATGCCGATCGGAGGGAATACCAATATGGTGATAGCCTCGATCAGATTGATATGACAACTTCCATACACAATGCCCAGGTTAACCATGGCATCGGTAATTTCATGCTTACCGAACGAGATCTCGAAGTAGAAGAACGCGACTACAAAACGCTGACGTCTACCGTACTGATGATCGACATATCGCATAGCATGATTCTTTATGGCGAGGACCGCATCACACCGGCCAAGAAAGTCGCCATGGCCTTGGCCGAACTGATCCGAACACGCTATCCAAAGGATACGTTGGACATCGTTGTGTTCGGTAACGATGCGTGGCCCATCAGCATCAAAGACCTGCCCTACCTCCAGGTGGGCCCCTACCATACCAATACATTGGCCGGGCTGGAGCTGGCAACGGATTTGCTGCGTCGGCGGAAAACACATAATAAGCAGATTTTCATGATTACAGACGGTAAGCCGACCTGCCTGAAAGAGAACGGCCGTTATTATAAAAACAGTGTGGGGCTTGACCGCAAGGTAGTCAACAAAACACTGAACATGGCGGCACAATGTAAGCGGCTCAATATCCCCATCACGACATTCATGATCGCGCGTGACCCCTACTTGCAGCAATTCGTCCGCCAATTTACCGAAACGAATGGAGGGAAGGCATTCTACAGTTCCCTCCAAGGTCTTGGTGAGTATATTTTTGAGGACTATGTACGCAACAGACGACGGACGGTGAGGTGATGGGTTTTACGGTTCCCGCACCACGACTGGGTGCGAAGCACCCTAGGCCGTGTTTGCGGCAGCCGTAAAACAGGGGAGTTGTGTGGAGGGAAAGAGGTCGGTGATCGTAGTTTTAGCCGTAAAATGGCAATTTTGGGGCGGGGAAATAAAGCAAATAGCAAACAGCAAATAGCAAACAGCAAACAGCAAACAGCAAAAGGTATCAATGAATAACATCAATACACTAGGCGAACTCAAAAAATCGGGCTACCAGCACCGTAGTGTAAAAGACGAATTAAGAGCCAATTTGATTAAGCAGTTGCGGGAAGACCGAGCCGGGTTTGAAGGTATCGTGGGATATGATGAAACCGTTATCCCAGAGCTACAGACCGCGATTCTGTCGCGGCACAATATTCTCCTGCTCGGATTGCGCGGACAAGCAAAAACACGGATTGCCCGGCTGATGGTGTCCCTGCTCGACGAATATGTACCCTATGTGGCCGGGACCGAGCTCTTCGACGATCCCCTACACCCCATCTCGTGGTATGCTCGCAACGAAATTCGGACGAAGGGTGACGAAACCCCGATTGCATGGCTACACCGGTCAGAGCGATATACAGAAAAATTGGCTACACCCGACGTGACGGTAGCCGATTTAGTGGGGGATGTTGACCCCATTAAAGCGGCCACGTTGAAACTTACCTACAACGATGAGCGGGTCATCCATTTCGGGCTCATCCCCCGGGCCCACCGCGGCATTTTCGTTATCAATGAGCTCCCTGACCTGCAGGCGCGCATACAGGTGGCGCTTTTCAATATGCTGCAGGAAAAAGACATCCAGATAAGGGGGTTCAAACTGCGTTTGCCCCTTGATATCCAATTTGTATTTACCGCCAATCCCGAAGACTATACCAACCGGGGGGCCATCGTTACGCCGCTTAAAGACCGAATTGAAAGCCAGATACTTACCCATTACCCAAGAAGTGTCGACATATCACGAAAAATTACATTTCAGGAGGCCCATATCGCTCCCGAGCAACAATCGACCATCGATGTCGATGGGCTATTGAAGGACCTGGTGGAACAAGTAGCCTTTGAGGCGCGGCAAAGTGAATACATCGACCAGAAATCGGGCGTCTCGGCCCGGCTGACGATTTCAGCATACGAAAACCTGGTGAGTGCCGCTGAGCGGCGGATGCTGATTTCGGGCCAACAGGCCACGGTAGCCCGTATATCGGACTTTGTTGGTGTGGTACCAGCGATTACGGGCAAGATCGAACTGGTGTACGAAGGCGAATTGGAAGGGCCGGTGCACGTCGCCCACCGGCTGATTGGTGGAGCTATAAAGGCGCTATTTACACAGTATTTCCCCCATCCTGAGAAAGCCAAGAAGGGGAAATCCGAAAACCCCTATACACCCATCATCGATTGGTTTACCGCGGGCAACCGGTTGGAGCTGACGGACAACCTATCCGATGACCAATATAAAAAGGCAATGGCGCAGGTTCCCGGCCTGTTTGCACTGGTAAAGAAATTACACCCGAAACTTGCGGAAAGCCAAAAAGTACTACTCATGGAATTTGTACTCCATGGGTTGGCTGAATATTCGCAGCTCAACAAGGATTACCTGGATGGGGGCGTGGAATTCGCAGACATGTTAGGGAGTCTTTTTGACGGTGATTTCGGCGACTGGGAACCTGGGGAAGCATGACCGATGCTACCATTCAAAGACCGCGGTCCGTTCTGGGTTATCCAGTTTAGTGCTTTGTCGTTTGCCATAGGCGGTGACGTGGAGGATGTTGCTCTGTTTCGGAAAATGGTCAAACAGAATACGGTTATCTATGCGTAACTTCCCCACACGGTCGATGTTTACCACTTCCAGGAAACACCACGCCACATCTTCGTCGATTTCATAGCCCACATAACGTACCGATACGGGTTCGCCATCCATCGAAAACCGCAAATGATCGCCAAAATAGGTGGCAAGCAGGCTATCCGCCACTGATTTATCGGTTGGATGGATCAGGTCTATTTTAAGGTCGCGCCCATTTTTCAGGGCCGTCTCGAGATCGTCATAAAAAATACGGGAACTTATTTCAACACGGTGTGCCTGTTCATTGTAATCCACGGTGGTAATGCTCACGTAAAACGGGTGCAGGAGCAGTAGAAGGGCGTTGAAGATGCTGTTTAACATCGTGCGGTTTGATACTATTGAGGGCTGCTATCCGTTATTTTTTACGGCTATTGATTGTGTTTTCGCAGCAATAAACGTAATATTGCTACGAACTTAGTTAAATTCTCGCTTATATGCAATAAAACAGCGTTGCGCATGGGCGGCAATTTAGGACAAAAGAACGATCATGCAGGATTTTGGGATTTATTTTGCGTTGGGCTTGCAGCACATCCTAGACCTTTCGGGGTATGACCACATTCTTTTTGTCATCGCACTTTGTAGCACCTACTTCATCAAAGATTGGCGCAAAGTAATTATACTGGTCACCGCGTTCACGATAGGACATTCACTTACATTGGCGCTAAGCGTTTTTAACCTCATCCGTGTCGACACGGTGTTAATAGAATTCCTTATCCCCGTAACCATCCTGATCACCGCATTCAGCAATGTGGCGAAACGGCGGCGGCGACGAACGCAGACGGACTGGCTTACGTATGGGTACGCATTATTTTTTGGCCTAATCCATGGGCTTGGGTTTTCCAACTACCTACGGTCGTTGCTGGGCAAAGAAAGTAGCATTACGGGGCCGCTTTTCGCGTTCAACCTGGGGTTGGAACTGGGCCAATTAATCATTGTATTTTTTGTATTGCTGGCGTCGTTTGTCGCCACAGGCATATTCGCTATCACGCGGCGCGATTGGACATTTTTCTTGTCGGCAGCCGTATTCGGTATTGCATTCGTGATGGCATTGGAGAGACTTTAAATCATAAATAAATCACATGTCATTTAATTACAAAACACTTTTCGTTGTTCTAGGAGGTTGCCTCCTGGCTTTGGGGGTAAACGGCCAGCAACAGAACAACCCGGCCTCTAACCATGGAAACAAGTTTGAGCAACTAGGTACCCTGTTGAGTGATCCCAATGTGTATCGCACGGCGTCGGGAGCACCGGGGCATCAATACTGGCAGCAGAAAGCGGATTATGTCATCGATGTGGAGGTTGACGACGAAAACCAGCGGGTAATCGGATCGGAAACCATCACTTATACGAACAATTCGCCCGACCCCTTGAGCTATCTTTGGCTGCAGCTGGACGAAAACGAGCATAAAGCCGACGCCGAGAGCAAGCGGTTTGATGAGAGCTCGCTAGGCGACCAGGTAACCACCCGTCAACTCCGGCAATTCATTAACACGGAAAACGACCTCGGTGTTAGCATACAAAAGGTCGCCGATCGCTCGGGCAATGCTCTTTCCTATACCATCAACTACACCATGATGCGGGTAGAGTTACCCACACCGCTTGAGCCCGGAGCCAAATTCGTCCTGCAGGTCGATTGGCAATACAACATCAGCGACCGGATGGCCGAAGGGGGGCGCGGTGGATACGAATACTTCGCCGGCGATGACAACTACCTATATACCATTACGCAATGGTATCCCCGTATGGCGGTGTATTCCGATTTCGAGGGCTGGCAAAATAAGCAATTTACAGGCCGTGGCGAGTTTGCCCTGGTCTTTGGCGACTTCAAGGTGAATATTACGGTACCTGCAGACCACGTCGTCGGAGCTACCGGTGAATGCAAGAATTACAGCAGTGTACTATCGGCAGCGCAATTGGATCGATGGAAACAAGCGCAGCAGGCGGACGAGCCGATAGAGATTGTAACACTCGACGAGGCCAAGGAGGCGATGCAAGGCAGGGCGACCGCTAAGAAAACATGGGTTTTTGAAGCGAAGGACGTGCGCGACTTCGCATTCGTCACCTCCCGCCGTTTGGTGTGGGATGCCATGCGGGTAACGGAAGGCATCGAAGGCAACAAGCCCATGGCGATGTCATACTATGGGCCCGAGGCATACCCGCTTTACAACCCATATTCCACGAAGGTAGTGGCACACACCCTCAAGGTATATTCCAAGCATACCATCCCTTACCCGTATCCGGTAGCTATTTCTGTGGAGGCCGCAAACGGCATGGAGTACCCCATGATTTGCTTCAACTATGGCCGTGCCGATAAGGATGGCACCTATTCCGAAGCCACGAAATACGGTATGATCGGTGTGATTATCCACGAAGTGGGGCACAACTTTTTTCCGATGATTGTCAATTCGGACGAGCGGCAGTGGACATGGATGGATGAAGGCCTCAACACCTTCTGCCAGTTCCTTGCCGAACAGGAATGGGATAAAGACTTTCCATCTCGGCGTGGGCCGGCCCATAAAATCGCCGACTACATGAAGCTGCCGAAAGACCAGCTGGAGCCCATTATGACCAACTCGGAAAACATTGTACAATTCGGGCCGAATGCTTATGCGAAGCCGGCAACGGCCCTCAACATCCTGCGCGAGACCGTGATGGGAAGGGAGTTGTTTGACTATGCGTTCAAAGAGTATTCACGCCGCTGGGCTTTCAAGCACCCAACGCCCGCTGATTTCTTCCGGACCATGGAAGATGCATCGGCAGTGGATCTCGATTGGTTTTGGCGGGGGTGGTTTTTCGGTATCGACCCTGTTGATATCTCGTTGGACGACATGCAGCATTTCCAGCCCATTGGTAATCTCGCAGATGCACAGGAAGAGGCAAGGGATGCTTATGAAAGCGACTTGAACACGATAGGCCGGCAACGCAATATCGATGCCGGGGTGGATTTCGCGGTGGAGGCCGACACCTCCCTTCAGGATTTCTATAACAAGTGGGATCGCTTTGCCGTGTCGGAAGAAAACAAAAAGGCTTTCGAACAGTATTACCAATCGCTGTCGGCCGAGGAGCGGGAGCTTTACGATGGCAAATACCATTTTTATCAGCTCACCTTCAGCAATAAGGGGGGCCTGGTGATGCCTATTATCCTACAGTGGACTTATGCCGATGGGACGACGGAGGTAGAACGTATCCCTGCCTATATTTGGCGGAAGAATGAAAGCGAGGTGACGAAAGTGTTTGCTAAGACCAAGGAAGTGGCATCGGTATTGGTGGACCCCTTGCGTGAAACCGCCGAGATCGACGAGGACAATAACGCTTGGCCACGTCGGCATACCCCCACCCGTTTCGAGTTATTCAAACAAGGCAATGGCCCTGCGCGGGGCACATCGTCGGGGCCCAATCCGATGCAGCGGGCGAGGAGCGGAGGACAATAAATGAATATACTTCCCGAGGAGCGTTTACGCGCGTTCACACATCGCGTCTTTAAAGCCATCGGGTGTTCCGATGCAGATGCGTCATTGGCTACGGACGTGCTGATAACGGCCGACCTACGTGGGGTCGACTCCCACGGCGTCGCCCGTTTGAGCGGCTATGTGCGGCTGTGGGAAAATGGGCGATTGAATGCGGCCCCCAAGCCGCGTATCGTACACGAAACACCCACCACAGCGACGGTCGATGGGGATGGCGGACTGGGGCTTGTGGTTGCGCCCTATGCCATGGAAATAGCCATTGAAAAAGCGAAACATTACGGATCTGGGTGGGTCGCCATCCGTAACTCGAACCATTTCGGCATCGCCGGCTACCATGCGCTGAAGGCGGTGGCACAGGATATGATCGGATATGCTGTAACGAATGCAAGCCCGTTGGTGGCACCCACGTTTTCGACGGAGCGCTTGTTGGGAACAAACCCGATATGCTATGCTTTCCCCGCAGGGAAGTACCCACCCGTGGTGGTCGATATGGCGACATCAGCCGCAGCGAACGGAAAACTGGAAGTTGCCGGCCGCGCCGGGAAGCCCATTCCCGAAGGTTGGGCGCTGAGCCCCGATGGCCGGACGACAACCGATGCCGCGGCAGTGAAAAATGGAGGTGCCCTCCTCCCTTTGGGGAGCGACCGTGCACATGGCAGCCACAAAGGGTATGGCCTGTCGGCAACCGTTGACATCCTTTCGGGGGTGCTCTCCGGGGCCAATTATGGCCCTTGGGTACCGCCTTTCGTGGCTTATTTGCAACCTGTAGCCGACCAACCGGGGCACGGGATCGGCCACTTCGTCGGGGCGATGCGTGTGGACGGTTTCCGGCCGGTTGCTGATTTCAAAGCCCATATGGATCAATGGATCGCCCGATTCAAAGGGGCGAAACGGGTGAACGAACAGCAACCCGTGATTATTCCCGGTGAGCCGGAATATGAAGCAACGCACACGAATCGGGTCAACGGGATTCCGTTGGTTGAGGCGGTATGGGCAGACTTACAGCAGTTGGCGGCAAAGTTGGAGATAGCACCGTTGGCCATGGAAGGCGAGCATACAACGGGCAACGGATGAGACGATTAGTGGTTATGCTTTTTGGCCTTTTGTGTACGGCCCGAGCCCAAACGGGAGCGCTGCCACAGCATACCGACCGAGTTACCACCCAAGGTAATGTTACGGAGTTTCTTGGCGGTATCGTCCGTGGCGACCAATCCGTAAAGAAAATCGCATTGGTATTTACCGGCGACGAGTTCGGTGACGGCTTATCGTCCGTCATCCATACATTGACAGCGGAAAAACTGCACGCCTCTTTTTTCCTGACAGGTAATTTCTATCGGAATGCCGATTTTAAGGCACACATCGCAGAGCTTCGCGACCAGGGCAATTACCTCGGTTCGCACTCCGACAAACACCTTTTGTATTGCGACTGGGCCAACCGCGATAGCCTGCTCGTTACCCGGCATGAGTTTGAAACTGATTTGAATGACTCGTATGGTGCACTGGCCGCATTTGGTATCGACAAAGAGGACGCCCCGTATTTTCTGCCGCCCTTCGAGTGGTATAACGCGACCATTGCCTCTTGGACGCGCGACATGGGACTGCAACTCGTCAACTTTACGCCCGGCACCCGCTCCACGGCGGATTATACTTATCCGGAAATGGGTGGACGGTACGTGGACAATCAGACGGTGATGAAGTCTATATTGGCCTATGAGCAAAAAGATGAAAATGGATTGAATGGATTTATCCTATTGTGCCATATCGGAACGGACCCGCGACGGCAGGAAAAATTTTACCGGGAACTGCCGCGATTGATCCACATCTTGAAGAGCAAGGGTTATCAGTTTGTCCGCATCGACGAACTGCTGGGTGCCATCCCTGCCCCCTAAGGATGGAAGCAAAAAAATCATTAACTTTGCTGCTGGTAGGGCATGCACCATGCGGGGCATGGGCGCTGTGTTAGATAATTTAAGCACCTTCTCATGAATACGGAAAGTAAAAGACAACAGCGGTTTGCAGGGGTAATCCAGCAAGATTTGGGAGCACTTTTCCAACGGGAGGGCGGTGCATGGGCACCCGGAGCTTTCATCACCATCACTCGTGTACGGATGACCCCCGACCTGGCCATTGCACGGGTTTACCTGAGCTTCCTCCATACGAAAACGGCAAAGGACGATTTGGCCCGTGTCCGGTCGCACACCAATGAAATCCGCTATAAACTGGGCGCCCGGATTAAAAACCAAGCCCGTATCGTTCCGGAACTTGAGTTTTTCCTCGACGACACGAATGAGTACGTGGAGCACATGGATAAGCTTTTCGACGAAATCAGCAAGGAGCCCCGCCAGCCGGAATGATTTTCCAATTGGATCCGCATACCCTTTCGTTTCCCGACCCAACGCTGGCCGAGCCGGATGGGCTTTTAGCCGTTGGTGGTGACTTACGGCCCGAACGGCTTATGGTGGCATACCGCCACGGTATCTTTCCCTGGTACAATGATGATACGCCCGTTCTTTGGTATTCGCCGCATGAGCGCTTTGTGCTTTTCCCCGAAGCGTTGAAAATCAGTAAAAGCATGCGGCAAGTGCTCCGGTCGGGGCGCTTTGAGGTGACACATGACCGGGCGTTCGCTGCGGTAATAAATGCCTGTGCCGCACAGCCACGCCCGGGGCAAGACGGGACGTGGATAACTGCAAACATGCAACAGGCGTATACTAGGTTACATGTGCTAGGCCACGCGCATTCCGTTGAGGTTTGGCTGGCTGGTAAGCTAGTGGGCGGGCTTTACGGCGTTGCCGTCGGAACCGTGTTTTGCGGCGAAAGTATGTTCAGTAACGAAGCCAATGCCTCTAAAGTAGCGTTGGCCGCACTCTGCCGGTCGGGGAGATACGGCCTGATAGATTGCCAGGTATACACGGATCACCTTGCCTCCCTGGGGGCGAGGATGATTTCTCGCAACGAATACATGGCGGAACTCATTTCCTTGCCGTAACCCAGAAGTTGTTGTATCCCAATCCGCTTTGCAACTCGAGCAGCTGCTGTTGCAGCATTTCCAGAATGGCTAAGAAATTGTAGACAAACTGCACCTTGTTTTCCGAGTGCCTTACAACGGCCTTGAAATCCAACTTTTCGTTGATGGCGATCAGTGAGGCGATGGCTTCCTTCTGCTGTTCGATGGTATATGGGTACTTAACTACCGTATGGCGCACCTCATTGCTGCGGGAAGTGTAGCGGTCCATTGCCCGTTCGTACACCATCAGGAGCTTGTAAAGGTCAAAGGTGGTCAGCTCCTCTCCCTGGTCGGCATAGTCGCCCGCGATGTGCAAATCGGCGATGATGTTCCCCCGCCGGGCTTGTTGGAGCCGCCCTTCTTCCAAGGTCCGCAATTGCTCGGCGACTTCTTTGAACTGCTTGTATAGTATCAGTTTCTGTACAAGGTCCTGCTTCGGATCGATCTCGTTGCCTGCGTCATCGAGCTCCGGTCTGGGCAATAGCATTTTTGCCTTGATGCGCATCAATGTGGCAGCTACGAATATAAACTCACTTGCCAGTTCCATATTGAGTGCCTGCGCACGCAATAGATAATCAAGGAAATCGGTGGTAATCTTCGCAATGGGGATATCGTGGATATTCAATTCGTCGCGTTCGATGAAAAATAGCAATAAGTCGAAGGGCCCCTCAAACTGCGGTAATTTTATTTCATATCCATCGGCGTGCATACGGTCCAAAGGTAACATTTCACAGCCATATTTGCCGTGCACACGCTGCTAAACAATATGCCCTTATCGTTGTTCATCCCTTTACGAGACGATAAGTGACGGGCTGCAAAATCAGGGCAACCGTATAAAATAGGAACGATTAATCGTCCTTGCAAGCGCGTTTGCCAGTGAAAAGGAGCGATGGCGACCAGTTTTAAATGCGGTTGCCCTGCGCGTAAAGATTCAGGCGTCCTATATCAATAATTATTAGTTACTTTGTATCGATTTTCCAAACCGGACACTATGGATATTGACGCCGGAGAACTGCTGAAGAAAATAAACACACCCGCAGACTTAAAGCGACTGCGCCAAGCTGAGTTGGTAGCCCTGTGTAGCGAGCTGCGCCAGTACATCATTGACACGGTGTCGGCACATGGCGGGCATTTCGCTGCGAGCTTAGGGGTCGTTGAATTGACCGTAGCCCTGCATTACGTGCTCAATACTCCCTATGACCAATTGGTGTGGGATGTGGGCCACCAAGCGTATGGTCACAAGATTCTCACGGGCAGGCGCGACGATTTCCATACAAACCGGGTGTTGGGTGGTATCAGTGGGTTCCCGAAACGTGGCGAGAGTGAATACGATGCGTTCGGCGTGGGCCACTCATCTACGTCCATTTCCGCTGCCTTGGGAATGGCGGTGGCATCGAACTACAAAGGGGAGACCGACCGTCAGCACGTCGCCGTAATCGGCGATGGGGCAATGACCGCAGGGATGGCGTTTGAAGCGCTCAACCATGCGGGCATCGAGAAGTCCAATCTGTTGGTCATCCTCAATGACAACTGCATGTCCATCGATCCGAATGTAGGGGCACTGAAGGAGTACCTGACCAGCATTACGACTTCGCGACCATGGAACCGGTTTAGGGACGATATCGTCCATGTACTAACCAAGATTTCCGAGCTTGGTCCTGATGCGCTCGGCGTAGCGAAGAAAATAGAAAAAAGCATCAAGGGAACGCTACTCAAAAACAGCAACCTATTCGAATCGCTGAATTTCCGTTATTTTGGCCCCGTAGATGGCCACGATGTGAAGCGATTGATCAACACGCTCGATGACCTGAAAGGAATTCCTGGGCCAAAGCTACTGCATTGTGTCACCGTGAAAGGGAAAGGATACGCGTTGGCCGAAAAAGATCAGACCACCTGGCACGCGCCGGGATTGTTTGACAAAATTACCGGCGAGATCAAAAAATCCAAAAGCGACAAGCCGGTAGCTCCGAAATACCAAGAGGTATTCGGCCATACGCTCGTGGAGCTCGCCGAGAAAAACGACCGAATCATGGGGATTACGCCGGCCATGCCTTCGGGCTCGTCGATGAACATCATGATGAAAGCCATGCCCCACCGGGCATTCGATGTCGGTATAGCGGAACAGCATGCCGTCACCTTTTCTGCTGGGCTGGCTACGCAAGGGATGATTCCGTTTTGCAACATCTATTCGAGTTTTATGCAGCGGGCGTATGACCAGGTGATACACGATGTGGCCATCCAGAACCTGCAGGTGGTGTTTTGCCTCGACCGGGCCGGCATAGCTGGTGCCGATGGCCCCACGCACCACGGCGCCTATGACCTGGCCTACATGCGCTGTATCCCCAACCTTACGGTGTCCGCCCCGATGAATGAAGAGGAGCTGCGTAACCTGATGTACACCGCACAGCAGCAAGGCATGGGTCCATTTGTCATCCGGTACCCGCGAGGGCAGGGCGTGATGCCCGATTGGCGGCGGGCGTTCCAGCAGATCAATGTGGGCGAAGGCCGTAAACTTTGCGATGGTGAAGAGGTTGCCTTGCTGAGCATCGGGCATATCGGGAATGAGGTTGTAAACGCACGCATGGCGCTCAATGAAGAGGGGATATTCCCGGCCCACTATGACCTCCGGTTCGTGAAGCCATTGGATGAAGCCTTGCTTCACGAGGTCTTCGGAAAATTCAAGAAAATCATGACCATTGAAGATGGATGCGTGCAAGGGGGCATGGGCAGTGCAGTGCTGGAGTTCATGGCCGAACACGGCTACCAAGCCAACGTGGTGCGTTTGGGCATACCCGATCGGGTAATCGAGCACGGTGAACAGCACGAACTATGGGCCCAATGTGGGTATGATAGTGCCGCCATTACAGATGCCGTACGCAAAATGGCCGTAAGTCGAAAGACCGATAGTTTGGCGGGTTAGAAATTTTGGCAGTAAATGGTTAAGTTTGCGCCGACACTGATTGTTAGCGATTGCAAACTTAGTTTTTCCAATGATTTGCCGTTTTACCGTTTTGAGAACCCCATCAACCATCCTGCTCGGGCTGCTTTCGTTTGCCCTAATCAGATCCAACACCGCCCTTGCGCAGCTCGACCACGCTAAACACGCGATTTCCGTAAAAGCACAGTACGGTGTGGACGTCAATTCAGATAATCCCAATCGGAAAGATAACTACCTGTATGGTCTGCATATCAGCTACGACAAGAACGTAGCCCATTCGAATAAGGAGTGGGCGCGCATTCTGAATGCCAAGAACCTGTCGTTTGGCGTTACATGGCACAACCTGGATAACATGAAAGAAACCGTGGATGGTGTGGCGTATACCGGTGGTCAGGCTTTCGGAGCGTTAGCTGAGGTTGACCTGCAGCTTTTGCAATTCGGTGGAGCGAAGTTGCTGGCAACCCCCGGATTGGGACTGGCATACATTACAGAGACGATCTTCACCCAGCCCGCCACGTCGACTATCGGTGGCCACCTTAACCTGATGATTACCGGTGAGCTCAGCGTGGAGGTGCCTGTTAGTCCGAATACCAGCCTTGTGGCGGGGGGGCATATCCAGCACTATTCCAACGGTGGTGTGGTGGTGCCGAATGGCGGTTGGAACACACTCACGGGGACTATCGGAGTAAAAACCGCCGTAGGCAATGCAGACGCGTTCGCAGATGAACCCGAGGATTACCCGCACATTGAAGGGAATAGCACCGAAATTTGGTTTGGCGCCGGCGTGCGCGGTAGATATCGCGATCGGGAGGGGAAATTTTTCCGTTCGGGAGCGTATGCAGGGTACAACTTTTACCTCAACCGGGCCATCAGCCTCAAGGCAGGATCACACGTGGTATATTACCACACCGTATTCGATCCCGATCGGTTTGACGAGACATTCCAATATTATGGCTCGTCGCTAGATCCCATCCGGTGGGGTGTGGCGGCAGGCGCCGATTTCACGATGGGCCGCATCGTTGTCAACGCCATGTATGGCAAGTATTTGCATTATCGGAATTACCATAACGTCAAATGGTATTGGGTAACCGGTGTTCGTTATTACTTTACGCCGAACATTGGGATCCAAACCACGCTCAGCCTGCATAACGTGCAAGCCGATTATGCGAATTGGGGTCTGATCTTTCGCATCTGATATACTGGTGTGCAACAAGCATGTTACGAATTGCCTGTGATTTGGCATCAAGAATTACTAAATTAGCCGCGTTATACCTGTCAAATCGCGGGTATCCATTCGCAACAAGATACAATAACATGAACCCGACATGATCAAAATAATGTTATTCACGCTCGTGCTTATTTCAAGAGGTGTTCTTGGATGCTTCGCATTTAAGCAGACAGGGCAATGATTATTGACGAGTGTTTAACATTTTTTCGGCGTCAATGAGCTTCGCTGTCGCTTCGGTTATTTTGATCATCAAAGGCTCCGCCTGACAAATAGAAAACAAAAAGTAAACAGATGAAATTAAAGAGATTATTTTTAGCTGTGGTTGTCATTGGCCTTTTCCTAGGGCATGTCCAAGCACAGCGGCCCGGTGAGCGGCCAAAGCTGGTTGTTGGACTGATGGTTGACCAGATGCGCTGGGATTACCTGTACCGTTTTTATGAGCGTTACGGCGAAGGCGGATTTAAGCGCCTATTAGGCGAAGGGTTCTCTTGCGAGAATACGTATATTCCATACGTACCTACCTATACCGCTATCGGCCACAGCACGGTATATACGGGTAGCGTTCCTGCCATACACGGGATTGCAGGGAATGACTTCATCATCCAGCAGACGGGGCAACGGATGTACTGCACGCAAGATGACGATGTGAGCGGTGTGGGGACCGATGAGGACGCCGGTAAGCAGTCGCCCCGCAACCTCCTCTCCTCGACCATCACCGACCAGCTTAAACTCGCGACCAACTTCCGTTCGAAAGTCATTGGCATTGCCATTAAGGACCGTGGCGGTATCCTGCCTGCGGGTCATTTCGCTGACGCGGCCTATTGGTTTGAAGGCGGTTCGGGCAATTGGGTTTCGAGTACCTTCTACATGCAGGAATTGCCCGATTGGGTAAAGCAGTTCAACGAAAAGAAGCTTGCCGAAAAGTACTTGCAGCAAGACTGGAACACGCTCTATCCCATTGATACGTATGTGCAGAGCATTGAAGATGATAACCATTATGAAGCCACCTACCGTGGCGAGGATGCCCCTGTATTCCCCAAGAAACTGGGCACGCTGGTTAAAGACAATGGCTTGGGAATGATACGTGCTACGCCGTTTGGCAACACGTTAACCCTAGACCTTGCCAAGGCCGCTATCAACCACGAGCAATTGGGGCATAATCCGGAGGGGGTTACCGATTTCTTGTGCGTGAGTCTGTCGTCGACAGACTATGTGGGGCACCAATTTTCGGTCAACGCGATTGAAGTGGAAGACACCTATTTACGACTTGATAAAGAGCTGGAAGCATTTTTCGACTACCTCGATGAGCAGGTTGGCAAGGGTGAATACACACTGTTCCTCACCGCCGATCACGGCGCATCCCACAATCCTTTGTTTTTTATGGATAAGCGCGGCAATGCCGGCTACTTCGATGACCGCAATGCATTGACGGGCCTAAATGAGGTGCTGGAAAAGGAATTTGGACAGGAGAAAATCGTGCGTAGCCTAATGAACTACCAAGTACACCTCAACTACGAAACCATCCGGGCCAACGATTTGGATGAGGACGATATCAAAGAGCGGGCCGTCAAGTTCTTGCGTACGGTGGATGGCGTTGCGTTTGTGACGGATATGGAGAAGGCCGGCGCGTCCAGCATACCGGAGCGCATCCGGGAACGTATCGTCAACGGTTACAATCCTAAACGCAGTGGGTGTATCCAGATCATCCTGGAGCCTCAATGGTATAGCGGATCGCCCCGTTCGCGGGGTACCACCCATGGCACATGGGCTTCTTACGATGCTCACATCCCATTTGTGATGATGGGTTGGGGAATCAAGCATGGTACGACCAACCGCGAGACGCATTCGACGGATATCGCGCCGACGATTGCCGCATTGCTCCATATCGAGGAACCGAACGGGAATATCGGGCAGCCGGTACAAGAAGTTTTACGTTAACGCTGCTTCTCTACCGAATGATGGCAATCCGGCCGCTCGCAGGGTTGCCATTGTTGTTTCAACACCGCTTGATACTAAAAAAATTATCCGTACTTTTGTGTGCCCCCCACCATCACATCGCCGTGGGGTGATTTATGTATATGAATATAGCGACGCTCGATCCCAAAACCCACATTATCATTAAAGGGGCACGTGTACACAACCTCAAGAGCGTAGACGTAGCTATCCCCAAAAACAAGTTGGTGGTTATCACGGGCATGTCTGGCTCGGGGAAGTCGTCATTGGCTTTTGACACACTTTACGCCGAAGGCCAGCGCCGTTACGTGGAGAGCCTCTCTTCCTATGCGCGGCAATTTATGGGGCGGATGAGCAAGCCGGATGTCGACTACATCAAAGGCATCGCGCCGGCTATCGCCATAGAACAGCGTGTCATCACCAGCAACCCCCGCTCAACGGTCGGCACGTCAACCGAAATATACGATTACCTGAAATTGCTTTATGCACGTATCGGAAGAACGTACTCTCCGGTGTCGGGTGAAGAGGTAAAGAAGGATACGGTCACCTCGGTGACCAGCTTTGTAACCGCTCTCCCCGAAGGCAGCACGGCGACGATCAGTGCGCCGCTGCATCCCAGCAATAACCGCAAGCTGAAGGAAGAACTGGCCATCTTGCTGCAAAAAGGTTTTGTTCGTGTTTTCTACCAGGGGGCCTTACAGAAAATCGAATCCTTGCTGGAGGATATTACCCTCAGTAACCAAGGGGCCAAAGCGGGCGACTTGCTCATCGTCATCGACCGCGTCATGGTAGATGGTGAAGAAGATACCGCAAACCGGATAGCGGATTCGGTGCAGACGGCATTTTTCGAAGGGAAGGGCGACTGCTACATCGAAGAGAACGGGACGGTGCATACTTTTTCGGATCGGTTTGCATTGGACGGCCTCACCTTTGAGGAGCCCACGCCCAATTTTTTCAGTTTCAATAATCCGTATGGAGCCTGCAAACGGTGTGAAGGGTATGGCCGGGTCATCGGTATCGATCCGGATTTGGTGGTGCCCGATAAAAGCCGTTCGGTATACGATGGCGCTATTGCGCCATGGCGTGGCGAGAAAATGGGCGAGTGGTTACAACAGCTTATCCGCAACTCCACAAAATTCGATTTTCCCATACACCGGGCGTATGCCGACCTAACGTCGGCGCAGAAAGCGTTGCTTTGGGCAGGAAACAGTTACTTCCGGGGCCTGGACCAGTTTTTCATCGAACTCGAGGAGCAGACTTATAAGATCCAATACCGCGTGATGCTTTCCCGGTACCGGGGAAAAACCAATTGCCCCGACTGCCACGGTACGCGCCTTCGCAAAGATGCAACCTATGTGAAGGTAAACGGAAAGTCTATCTCGGACGTTGTGCTGATGCCCTTGGATGTCGCCTTGGCGTTCTTCCAGCAGCTCGAACTAACGGAGAATGAAGCGAAGATCGCTAAGCGGCTCCTGACAGAGATATGCAATCGCCTCCAATTCTTGACCGATGTGGGGCTGAGTTACCTTACGTTAAACCGGTTATCGAATACCCTATCGGGGGGCGAATCGCAGCGCATCAACCTAGCCACATCGCTGGGCAGCTCATTGGTGGGGTCTATCTATGTACTGGATGAGCCAAGCATCGGTCTGCATCCGCGCGATACGCAACGCCTCATCGGCGTGCTGAAGTCGTTGCGCAACGTGGGAAACACCGTGCTGGTGGTGGAACATGAACAGGAGATGATGCAGGCGGCCGACCACTTGATTGATATCGGACCCGAGGCGGGAATCAATGGCGGGGAGCTCGTGTTTGCAGGCAATTACCACGATATCTTACATAACGGCGATAGCCTTACCGGTAAGTACTTAAGCGGTAAAGAGCAGATTCCAATTCCAGCAAGCAGGCGCAGGTGGCACGACGCGATTCTGATTAAAGGAGCCCGCGAGAACAACCTCAAAGGTATTGATGTACGCTTTCCGCTCCATGTATTCACGGTCGTCACCGGCGTGTCCGGATCGGGTAAGACTTCGCTGGTGAAGCGGATCCTCTACCCGGCCCTGCAAAAGGCGCTGGGGAACTATTCGGGCGAGCAAACCGGGCTTTACGATGGAATCGATGGCGATATCACACAGGTTGAACAGGTCGAGTTGGTCGACCAAAACCCAATTGGGCGCTCCTCGCGTTCGAATCCGGTAACCTATGTGAAGGCGTGGGATGAGATCCGTGCGCTGTACAGCGCCCAATCTGCCGCTAAGGCAGCGGGGTTAAAGCCCGCAGCGTTTTCCTTCAATGTGGAAGGTGGGCGATGCGACGTATGCCAAGGTGAAGGTGAGGTGAAGATCGAGATGCAGTTTATGGCCGATATCGTGCTGCCCTGCGAGGCATGCGGTGGTAAACGATTTAAGCAACACGTGCTGGACGTTACGTGGAAAGAACGGAACGTTTCGGATATCCTCGATCTCAGTGTAGATGAGGCGTTGGCCGTCTTTGCGGACCAGCCGAAAATCATGGCGAAACTGCAGCCACTGGCTGATGTAGGGTTGGGCTACGTCAAACTGGGCCAATCGTCGAGCACGTTATCGGGCGGGGAGGCCCAGCGTATCAAGCTGGCATCCTTCCTTATCAAGGGAAACACCCATAAACGCACCCTCTTTATCTTCGATGAACCCACCACCGGGCTACATTTCCACGATATCAAAAAACTGTTGAAGTCATTCGACGCCCTGATTGCACAAGGGAATAGCATTCTCGTCATCGAACATAACATGGATATGATCAAAAGTGCCGACTGGATCATCGATATCGGACCCGAAGGAGGCGAAAAAGGGGGTGAGTTGATTTTCGAGGGCACGCCCGAGCAAATGATCAGTGAAAGCGATACGCACACTTCCCGATTTTTGAAAATGTACATGGGGGGTTAGCTTAGACCGCAACAGGGTACGATGGGTCCTGTCATAACGGGTTATTCATACCGCAGCGCTTCCACCGGGTCGAGCCGTGAGGCCTTTGAAGCCGGGTAATATCCGGAGACCATCCCTACGCCTACACAGACGGCCACGCCGAGGATGATCCAGTTCCACGGGATGATGAAGCTGGCCCCCATCACCACGGCAAGGATATTGCCAATGAGTATACCCAGGAAAATCCCCGCGAACCCACCCATTAGGCAGATAACAACCGCTTCGGTAAGGAATTGCTTGCGGATGACCGTGGGGGTTGCACCGATGGCTTTACGGATACCTATTTCGCGCGTGCGCTCGGTGACCGATACCAACATGATGTTCATCAATCCGATGGATGCGCCAATAAGCGTAATCAGCGCGATGACAACCGCACCGATGGTGACGTAGGTTAGGCTTTCGATGAGCATCTGCGCCACGGCGTCGCTTTTGGTAATTTCGAAATTGGTCTCTTGTCCTACCCTTACCCCACGGACGTTCCGGAAGAGTGCCGTCGCTTCGCCGATAGCCATTTCAAGCTGTTGTGGGTTTCCCGCCATCACGGTAATCGTATAGGAAGGGTGGCCCAATGCCATTACGGCACGCGCCTTAACCAAGGGGATGATGCAGGCCTTGTCGCCACCGAACCCGGCGCTCGAACCTTTGTCTTCCAATACGCCAATGATCTTATACCGGGAGCTGCCGATGCGGATCATCTGGTCGAGCGGCTCTTCACCGTTCCCGAAAAGCCGCTTGACGATTTCCGAACCGACGATAACCACATTACTACCAAAGTCAACCTCGCGGAGGGAAAAGTTACGACCCGAAGACAGGTTGTATCCCGCGGTTTGCAGGTAGTTCTCATCCGCCCCGAGGACATTGATGTTGGGGTTGGTTTTTTCACTTTTGTATTTCACCGTTCCGCCAAACGAAGCGTATGTACTCAATGATACAACAGCGGGGTAATTGAACTTATCCTTGAAAGCTTTGGCTTCGTAATACGTGATCTGCGGAAACTGCTTGGGCCGGGTACCGCTGCCGCCGATCTGTATATTCAAACCGCGATTGCGGATATTGAACGAGTTGGACCCCATGGCGGAAAACGAATCGGTCAAGGAGTTTTTGATGGCATCGATAGACGTAAGGATGCCTACCAGCGCGGTAATGCCGATCGCAATAATCAATGCGGTGAGGAATGTACGTAGCTTATTGCTGCTAATTGATTGAAGCGATAGCTTGACATTTTCCCTATTGGACATTTTTACCGACATCTCACACCATGTTTATTAGAAGGTTAGACCGTGTAGGTAGCCAAGTGTTACAGCAGGTTATTTATTATTGGTGTGGCCAAACAACCAAGGCAGTAATTCCGGTTCTGCAAAGGCATTGTCCCAACTGTTGTGGTTGGCTGTCGGATAGAACGTGGCCTTCGGGTTGGCCCCCAATCGCCTCAATTCGGCAACGATAGCATGCGAATGGGTGGGCGGTACCACATCATCCTGCTCGCCGTGGAATATCCAAAGCGGCACGTGGGCGTACTTCCTTACATTAGCCGTATGGTCGCCGCCACAGATCGCAAATGCCGCAGCGAAATAGCGGGGCTTCCGGCGCAGTGCCTCGAAAGTTCCCATGCCACCCATGGAAAGCCCTCCGATGTAAAGGCGTTGCTTATCTACCGCCTCTTGTTTACGTATGTGCTTAACCAACCGGATGAATAATGACATGGCATTGGACGGTTTACCCTTGGTTCGGAAATAGAATTCCCGCCTGCCATCGGCAGGCGATTGGATATCTACATTGCTCCAATATGAATCCGCAGGGCATTGCGGGAAGACCACAATCGCTGGAAAAGCATTACGGACGCTATCATTTAAAAACAACCCTGCACCATGGACAAGTTGCTTTTCGTTGTCGTTGCCCCGCTCGCCCGCGCCGTGCAAGAAGAAGAGAACCGGATAGCTGCCCTCGGGATCATAGTCTTGGGGATACAGGATGCGGTAAGGCAACGTATCGCCCCGATGAACGAACTGTTTCGCTTCGAAGGCTGAAAAATCCTGGGCCGATGCTATCGTTGACACAAACAAATAACCAAAAACAATCAAGAATGCTTGCTTCATACAAAAAGAGCAATTTATTTCACCAATCGATAAAAGTACTACTTTATTCTTTTTTGGCAAATTTAAGTGGAATATCTTAGTTTGCGGGTGTATTGTTAGTATCAAATCTCAAAGACAAATGAAAGGACGATTGGCGTTAGCCGCATGGATGATGGGCGTGGCAGGGATTGCTAGTGCTCAGGTATCGGCACAAGAAATCGAAATCAATATCAACAGCAGATACCTCAACTTTCCGATATCGCACCAAGCGGAACGGGGCAAAATGACATTTGAGATCGAGGACGTGCCCAATTTGTCAGTCGCCATCCGGCTCGCACCTGATGAGGCCGATTATTGGGTATTCAAGGATGTGTCCGAATGGAAAGGGCAAACCATTACCATCAGCTATGAAGGAAGCGACAACGGGTTAAAGGGGATTTATCAGGCCGATACCATTGCTGGACAAGACCACCTTTATCAAGAAAAAAACCGCCCGCAGTTTCACTTTACGACCAAACGCGGCTGGATAAACGATCCGAACGGCCTCGTCTACCACGATGGGGAATACCACCTTTTTTACCAGCATAATCCCTATGAGCGTGAATGGGAGAATATGCACTGGGGCCACGCCGTGAGCGAGGACCTCATCCATTGGAAGGAATTGCCCGTGGCATTATTCCCCGATCAACTGGGCACCATGTTTTCAGGCTCGGCGGTAATCGATTACAATAACACCGCGGGCTTTAACAACGACGACAGGCCGGCGATGGTGGTCGCTTACACCGCACACAGTCGGGAAAGACAGGTGCAGTGCATCGCCTATAGTTTGGACAACGGACGTACATTTACCAAATACGAAGGAAACCCGGTTATCGATTCGAAAGAAAAGTGGAACAGCCACGACACGCGCGACCCGAAGGTGTTTTGGTATGAACCGGGCAACCATTGGGTGATGGTGCTTAATGAGCGTGACGGACATTCGATATATACTTCTGCAGACCTGAAAGATTGGATTTACCAAAGCCACACCACCGGTTTCTGGGAGTGCCCCGAGTTGTTTGAATTACCTATTGATGGTAACCCCCATCATACCAAATGGGTGATGTACGGCGCTTCAGGCACGTACATGCTCGGGTCGTTTGATGGTAAAACATTCACTCCCGAATCGGGCAAACACCAATACACCACAGGTGCCATGTATGCCGCACAAACGTTTACCAACATGACCGACGGGCGGCGCGTGCAGATGGGCTGGGGGCGTATAAGCCATGAGGGAATGCCATTCAATGGGATGATGTTACTACCCACGGAATTGACCCTCCGCACCACAAAGGATGGTCCTCGCCTATTCAATATGCCGATAAAGGAAAGCGAACAGCTGTTTACCCTAACTGATAAATGGGAAAATGTCTCTTCGGATAGAGCCAATGAGCTGCTGGATGCGTTCGATCAAGCGGACGGCCTGCGGATAAAAACCACGTTGAAGCTATCGCATGCTACGAATGCCGGGTTCAACCTGTGTGGGCAGCGCTTAATCGATTACGACATGAACTGGAATACGCTAAATGGGTCTTTTTATTCGCCGGAAGACATGACCAGCATGGAGATTTCGGCCGATATTTATATCGACCGGACCAGTATCGAAGTTTTTATCGATGGGGGCAAGTTTTCCTATGCGATGGAACGGAAGCCAGACGCAAAGAATAAGGAGGGTTTCCATTTTTGGGGAAATAACATCGAGGTGAAAAACCTGGAAGTATTCCGTGTGGCATCCATTTGGGAATGAGGCGACGGCGACGCTAACTTCTGGCCGACCCCGGGATTTGCGGCTTGGGGAATTTCGGAGCAGCAGGCAGGACGGGACGGGACGGGGCAGCACGGGACGGGTTGCTGCCATTCAATCGAATGGTTAGGTTTGTTCTGTTATAAAAATAAATTAGACTTCACTAAAATACGGTATAAGTAACATTGGGAGGATTCCCTTGATAAGGGTGGGCTTCCGGGAATACCCAACAATAAATCTAAATCGTACCAAATTATACCAACCCGTGAAAGGCGAGAAGGAAACGCTAGAATGGAACGGATTTTTGGTCGGTTATTAACAGTGCTAGAGTAAAACTAAATTATTATCCAAACTAACTTAAAATCATGTAATTATGCTTAGACGTTTACCCAGCAAAGCAAAACCATGGATGTTTGCTTTTTTTGCTGCCTTTTTCATCATGTCATCTCCGGTGATATCGGTGGCACAACAAGAAGTGAGCATCAGCGGGAAAGTGAGCGATGAGCAAGGGCCTTTAGGCGGTGTAACCGTCAGTGTCAAACACCGAACCGCTGCTGTGTCTACGGCGCTGGACGGCACGTTTGTGTTGGCGGGAGTACGCATCGGTGACACCTTGCTGTTCCGCCTGGTTGGTTATATTGACAAGGAGCTGCCCGTGCCCAACAGTTCACCCCTTAATGTCCAGTTGATGCCGGACAATGTGGGCCTGGATGAAGTCGTGGTCATTGGCTACGGCGTACAGAAGAAGGTGACGGTGACGGGTGCTATCTCTTCGGTTACCCCCGACGAATTGCGCGTCTCATCGTCGGCCAGCATTGCCAATGCGCTCGCCGGTCGAGTTGCCGGCCTCACGTCCATGCAACGCGTGGGCGGGCAGCCGGGCGTCGATGATGCGACCATGTACCTTCGGGGCGCAGCGACCATCAACGGTACCAACCCACTCATCCTGATCGACGGTGTACCCCGTGACAACATCCGCACCCTGGATGTCAACGAGGTCGAATCGATCTCGGTACTCAAAGATGCTTCCGCAACGGCGATATTCGGCGTACGGGGAGCAAACGGGGTGTTGATCATCACGACGAAACGAGGCAAGGCCGGGGCGCCCGAACTCGGCGTGAACTTTACCCAAAGCTACTCGAAGCTCACCCGCGAACCGGAACTGCCGGGATCGATTGAGTACATGAAACTGCGTAACATGGCGATGGAAAACGACGGATTTGAGGCGCCTTTTACGCCCAGTATCATCGCCAAGTTCGAAGACCCCCTTGCCGGATTGGATCCGTCCGCACCCGACTATGAAGAACAGGCAGCCCTAAGGCAATGGATGTATCCCAGCAACGACTGGTACCGGATGCTTGTACGGAGATGGTCGCCGCAGAGCAACCTAAATACCAATATGAGCGGGGGAACCGATAAAATCACTTACTTCCTGAATGTCGGCTACCTGCATCAGGGAGGAAACATGAATACACTCTCCGAAGATATCCTGAAATACGACCCTTCGTTCAAGTTGGATCGTTATTCATTCCGGTCCAATGTGGATTACAAGGTGAACAAATGGCTCACCGCATTCCTCAACCTAGGCACCTACATTGAGAAAGTGAACATGCCCAATCCGGGTATTATGTACGGTGGCGACCGGAACTGGTTGGTACGCGATATGATGTATCAGGCACAAACCATTTTACCGATGACACCGGGTCCCGTAACCATTCCGGGTTATGGCGTTCCGCCTAACCTCCCGCTGGACCCCACTTACTTAACCAGCGGACACTATGCCGACCGTTCGCCGTTCACCATCATGAACTGGTATGGTTACGACCAGCGAACCCGCTCCAACCTGAACTCTTCGTTTGGATTGGACTTCAATCTGGACGGGATCACCAAGGGGCTGGCCCTGAAGGGGATGATTTCGTACGATGCTTTCGGCGAAAACATGGTCAGGGGGAATAGGAACCAAACCGAGTACCAAGCATTTATCAACCCACAAACGGATGAACTCACCTTCTCGGTATTCCAGTTGAAACAAGACAATTTTTGGTTAACCTATGGGCAGGGTGCAAAATATAACATTAATATCCAGGGACAGCTCCTGTACAACCGGTCGTTTGGGAAACATAACGTAGGCGGTATGTTGCGTGCCGACCGGGATTATTGGGATTCGGGAGGAGCCGATATTCCTTTCAATGTGTTCGGTGTTGCGGGGCGGGCCACGTACGATTATGATACGCGCTACCTTGCAGAAGTCAACTTCGGCTATAATGGATCGGAACAGTTTTCCCCCGAGAAGCGATTCGGCTTCTTCCCCTCGGGATCGATTGGGTGGGCGGTCAGCGAAGAACCGTTCCTAAAGGACAATCCGTACCTTACTTTTCTGAAAATCAGGACTTCGTACGGGAAGGTAGGGAACGATAAGATGGGGGGACTCCGCTTTCTCTATTTGGATGATATTACGGTTGTTGGTGGTGGGCTCTCTGGCAGCCTTGCTGCTGGGAAGCGGGTCAATGAAGGGTTATTGGGCAACCGAATGCTTACTTGGGAAGTCGCCAATAAATATAACCTGGGGATAGACTTCTCCATTATCAAGGACATCACGGGGCAGATCGATATCTTCCGTGAACACCGCTCGCAAATCCTCCTTCAACGGCGTAGCATCCCTATATGGCAAGGTGTCCCCATCAGCAGTATACCGAAGGTAAATATGGGTGAAGTGGAGAACCAAGGCTATGAAATCGAGCTGGGGTACAACAAGCGCGTCAATGACAACCTGTTCCTCCATTTTAGGGGCCAACTTTCTTATAATCGGAACAAACGCACCAACGTGGACGAGGTGCCGCGTGATGACACCTATGCATACAAATATCGCGGCACAGGTTATCCGATCGGGCAGGCCTGGGGATATCTCATCGATTGGGACCAAGATGGGGGGTATTGGAACGAGGAATCGCTGGCGGATCCGGAGCGCGTTACGTACGGATTCGGCACACCGCGCCCCGGGGATTTCGTCTACAAGGACCTAAACGGCGATAATGTGATAGATGACAAGGACCAGGCACCGATAGGCGTCGGCCACATTCCGCGATACAGCTATGGCTTTTCATTTTCGGCCGAATGGAAGTCTTTCGATGCCTATATCTTCTTCCAAGGGCTGGGCAAGTTCAATTCCGGTTTTGCAGCGCAGGGTACTTATGAGACAACGCTTGACGGGACCTATTTCCCTTATCACAAAAAAGCATGGACGGAAGAGCGTTGGAAAAACGGCGAAGAGATTACCTATCCGGCACTTCATTCTGAGGAGGGCGTGAACCATAGGGGCAACTCGTTTTTTATCTTTGATCGCGATCTCTTCCGGCTGAAAAACTTCGAGATCGGCTATACGCTCCCAGCCAATTCGCTGAGGTTGATCGGGGTCTCCAATATGAGGGTTTTCATGAATGGGCAGAATGTCTTTACCTGGTCACCGAAGTTCAGGCCGACCCATCTCGACCCTGAAAATGACGATTCGATCGGCTACCCACAAACCTCGATCTTCAGCTTTGGGGCCAATATCAAATTCTGACCATACTCACACTGTAAAAAGATATTGCTATGACTGACCATATATTTAAAATCACAAAAACACTGGCGTTGGTTACGTTTCTATTACTCAGTGGATGCTCTGATGTTTTAGACCAAGCCCCCGACGGGAAAATTGCCCTCGCAGATGTTTTTCAAGATGATGAAAAAACCGCTGCCTATTTGAATTCCTGTTACGGTTACATCCCCGGAGAAGGGAAGGCCTATTTCTTCCATATGCGTGGACCGGTAGACTGGAGCGACGAGTCGTGGGATACCGATGCAGAGGCCGAACCGTGGATTACCTCTGGACAATTGTATAGCGGAAATGTCTCGGCCGCCGCTCACTTTAACACCCAGTGGGCCGATGCGGGCAACGGTAACTATTGGGTACGGATGTGGCAAGGCATCCGTAAGTGCTCTGTATTCCTCGATAATATCGATGCCGCCAAGGTAAAGAGTGAGACTAATCGCGCGCGATGGAAGGCCGAAGCACATTTGCTGCGGGCGTACTATTACATGGTATTACTTAAGTTTTTTGGATGCCCGCTCCCTGTTGTCCGGGAGGCACATGGTTATGAAGATGACTTTTCCCAAACCGTGCGTAGCTCCTATTATGATGTGGTGCAATTTATCATCGAAGATTGTAATATCGCATTGTCGACCCCTGAATTGCCCTGGCGCATCACGACGGATGCCGAGGCATTCCGGCTTACGAAAGCGGTTGCCGAAGGGATTAAATCGAGGATGTCGCTCTATGCCGCAAGTCCGTTATATAACGAAGGGAACAACTATTGGGAAGAAGCTTACCAAGTTAATAAACAAGCGCTCGCCAACCTAAAGGCAAACGGCTATGCATTATACGACAAGGTTAATTTCGCGTCTTGGAGCGACAACCCGGATGTGTTTTTGCCTAACGATGCCGCGAAGCTTTTCAATGAGTATTTCTGCAATAGCATGGCTTACGAAAGCAACCCGACCGACAAAGAGACGATTTATCAGACCAACGCCGGTCAAGACGGCTTCGGTACCGAGGGGGTGGGTGCCCAGGGTGGATACAAGTCCGGTTCATGCCCATCGCAGGAAATCGTTGATTGTTTTGAAACCATCGACGGGAAACCGATCCTAAACCTAGCGAAACCATACAACGATGAAGTTACGCATCTCCAGCCCAACTTTAACGCCGAGAATACGTTGTACGATGAGCAGGACCCTTACGAAAACCGCGATCCCCGATTTTATGCTTCCATTTACTATAATGGTTCACAACGCAAATGCTATTGGCCTTTCGATGAAACGTCGGAAAGCATTGAAAATTATCCCGCTGGCCGGGGTTACCGCACGCGTATCATTGCCACCTGGGAAGGCGAACCCCAAACAGGCATACACCCAACCATCCGGAAGGCAACGCGTACCGGCTATTTCCTGAGGAAATTCCTTCATCCTAACACCGGACAGGAAGTTGTAAACGTCGGGATGGCCCGCCCTAAAGTCATGCGGTTGGGGGAAATATATTTGAATCTCGCAGAAGCCGCGGCAGAAGCCGATCACCTAAGCGAAGCGTACGAGGCAGTAAACGCCATTCGTCGCCGGGTAAATATGCCTGATCTGCCGGAAGGCCTTTCCAAGGATCAGCTCCTGCTCCGTATCCGGAATGAGCGCCGGGTGGAACTGGCCTTCGAGGCCCATCGTTACTTTGATGTCCGTCGTTGGCATACGCCCGATGAAAACCTGGAGAAAACCGATCGATGGATTACCGCAGCACATATCACGCGTAACGATGACGGAACCTATACGTATGCCAGGGGGCCAGTATCGCGCGAGCGTTTGAGCTACACGAATAAGTTTCTGTGGTTCCCCATACCGCTCGACGACGCGAATATCATGATCGGTTTGACCGGGGAGAACTGGCAAAACCCGGGGTGGTAATTTGACTGTTAATTCAAAAACGAGATTTATGAATCATTCAATAAATAAGGCTATATTTCCGTTTGTTTCGCTGCTTTTGTGGGTGGGATTCCTTCAAGCGCAGGTGAGTGGAACCGTCAAAGATGAATATGGCGCGATACTGCAAGGGGTAACCGTTGCCTCAGAAAACGGTAAAAGCACCGCCGCAACCGATAAGAACGGCCATTATGAAGTACGAGCCGACGATGGCAGCCAATATTTGGCTTTCTCGCTGCGCGGATATGTGTCGCAAACCCATGAGATTACCGATGGGGTGCTGGATGTGACCCTGAAACGGGCTGAAACGTATGACTTGGACGAAAAACTGTATTTCGGCAATTTCACCCAACCCCAAAAGAAGGTCATCGCTTCGACTACCAGCGTGACAAGCGACGAGTTGCGCCGTTCCCCCGTCGGCAACCTTTCCATGTCACTTGCCGGGCGCCTGCCGGGATTGTTTACCCGAGAAACCTATTCGGAGCCGGCACGGACCAACACGGAGCTTTGGGTGCGGGGCTATTCCTCTCCTAACGGCGGGGCGGCCATGATTGTCATCGACGGCTTCCCCTATGATTACAATGCAAATCAGCTTTTCGAGTACATCACGGCAAACGAGGTTGAATCCATCAGCGTATTGAAAGACGCCGCCGCCCAGGCATTGTACGGGATTCATGGAGCGAATGGCGTGATTGTCATCACCACGAAGCGTGGCATCAAGCAGCCGCTGAAAATAGAAGCTGAAATTAACCACACGTTTGAACAACGGACGACAACCCCGCCCCACATCAGCTCGGCGGATTTCGTCCGATTACGTAACCTGGCGGGCTATAACGACGGAAACGGACAGTATTCTTATTTCAGCCAAGTTGCGGAGGAGGGATTCGTCGCGGGCGAAGACCGGGATTATTTCCCCGACAATAATTGGAGGGCAATGAATGCCAAGGATATCACCCATATGAATCGGGTGAACGTTAATCTTACCGGTGGGGGGGACAAAGCCGTTTTCTACACCAATGTGAACGTATTGCATCAGGATGGCATGTGGAAAGTAGCTCCGACGACTACCGATTATAACCCCAACAACAACTTCCTCTGGGCAAACATCCGCTCCAACGTGGACGTCAACTTGTCGAAATACTTCTCTATCGGCATGAACCTTAGCGGCAACATTAAGCGGGAAAGAACCCCGGGGGGCCATGCGGTGGAATTAACGTATGGAGGCAGCTGGGACGGGTTCGCACAGCGAATCTGGTATCGTTTTTTCACCTTACCGCCATATAATTACGGTCCAACCACACCGCTGGTACAAGACCCCGAGACCGGAGAGACGTCGGGCGGCGAGGTCGTGGTTACGGAAACCGAACCGATCACCTCCTGGGCCGTCATCAACCGCTTGGGTTATGACCAGTATACCGTTACCAATATTTACGCACAGTTTGCGCCCAAGCTCGACCTGAGCTTCGTAACACCGGGGTTAAGCCTGACCGGCCACTACGGCTACCAGACCAATGCGGTCAAAGGGCTATTCGTAAACCGTACCTATGAAGAGTGGGTGCGTACCCGTGATTATTCCGAGCTGGAGTTCGAAAAGATCCGGACACAGGTCAATAGTCCATTGCAGTACCGAAGCAGCACGAGTTTTTATTATAACCTGAATTATAAAGGCACCTTGAATTACCACCGACGGTTCAATAAGGTGCATGATGTAAGCGGCATGGCTTACAGTTACTACCAGCACCTCAACAAGGCGGGGGGCGGATTGCCTTACAAGCGGCTAAATTCGGGGCTGAGTGTGGGCTATGGATTCGATGATCGGTATTTGGTTCGGTTCAACCTGGGGTATTCCGGCTCGGAACAATACTCCCGCGAAAACCGGTTCACCGCTTTTCCCGCTGTTTCAGCTGGCTGGGTAGCGTCCAACGAATCGTTTTTAAAAGAAAATCCCATTTTAACCTACTTGAAATTCCGTGGTTCGTGGGGTAAAGCAGGTAACGACCGCGGGATAGGTAGGTATGTTTACCTTGACAACGTTACGTTGACAGGCGGCGGATTCGGGTTCTTGGGTGGCCATAATGTGAACGAAGGCCAGGTCGCAAATCCTTTCCTCGACCCAGAAATCATTACCAAGAAGAATTTGGGTGTCGACCTTACCCTGTGGAACAACCTGAGGCTGACGGCCGATGTATATAATGAGCGGACCGAGAATGGGGTAACCAGTGCCATATCAAAAACACCTTCCTACCAAGGTGTTCCGCTTGGCAACTACCCGCGCACCAACGTTGGGGTCTATGAGAACAAAGGGTACGAAGTGTCGCTCGATTTCACCAGGGACCTTAATCGCGACCTGACACTGTCGTTGGGCGGGTGGCTGGCTTACAACAAAAATCGAATCATTTTCTGGGACGAAAGCGAACGGGCGGAAGACTTTGCCTACCGCATCCGCCAAGAAGGCTATCCGATCGGCCAGCAATGGGGCTACATGGTCGATGACCATAATGGCAACGGGTATTTCAATAGCCAGGAAGAGATTGACAACAGTGGGTTGACCTATGAAATCGGTACGCCGCGGCCCGGTTACCTGAAATACTATGATCTCAATGCCGATGGTAAAATCAACGACAAAGACAAGGTGCCCCTCGGAAAGGGTGCTTTGCCGAACTTCTTTTATGCATTCCATGGGGGGTTCAAATACAGAAGCTTTGATTTCAATTTTCTATTCCAGGGTGTAGCAGATTATTGGACGATCGATATGTCCAACGGGCGGGTAGAATATAACTTTGAAGGCATCTATTCCGAATGGCATAAGACCGCGTGGACGGAGGAACGGTATGCCAATGGCGAGGAAATCACTTATCCGGCATTGTCTGCCAAGAAGAATTCCAACCATGAAGCCAGTAATTTCTTCGTTGAAGACAAATCCTATCTCCGGTTGAAGAACCTGGAAATGGGCTATACGTTCAAGGCTTACAATGGTATAAGGCTCTTTGTGAGCGGGCAGAACCTACTGACGTGGGATAAGTTGGACCATGATATCTATGGGCCCGAAGGGCACTACAACGGTGGTATCGAAGGGGTTCCCGTATATCGTTTATACAACGTAGGGTTAAGTGTTAAATTCTAAAACTGAATGATAATGAAAAGATATACTATCTTCTTAATAATTGCGTTGGTAGCCTGTTTTACCCCTTCCTGCAACGATATGCTGGAGCTCGGGTATGACGGTCGTTCGTCGCTCGACGAACTGTTCAAAACCAAGAACGGCGTGAGAGGATACCTGAATTCGTGCTATGGTTCGCGCATCTTCCCCGATATCAACCGCTCGGCACTTACCGACGAGGCACAAAGTTCAGAACGGGTTTTCCAGGGATCGCTCCCCTCCCTATGGTATGCGGATGCCTTCTCCGCGGCCAACTATTCCAATGTGGATGGGCAGCCATGGACCGGAATCTACCAATCCATCCGCAAGTGCAATATCTTTCTGAAAAGGATCGAAGGCGTTTCCGCCGACGACCTGGCTTCGCTCGAGGATGAGATTACCTCTTGGAAAGCACAGGCGCATACACTGCGGGCGCTTTATTACTTACAGTTGATCAAACGCTACGGTGCGGTTCCTTTAGTTACCAGTCCTTACGAGATCGACCACGACTTCAGCCAAGATGGTCGTTCACCGGTATCGGTCATTGTTTCGCAGATACTGGCCGATTGCGATGCAGCCATGAGTGCTCCTGAATCCTCGTTGGGCTTCTCTTGGACGGTCCGCGTCGGAGAGAACTTCATCATGAACCGGGCAGTGGTACAGGCCATCCGCTCGGAGGCCATCCTTTATGCGGCCAGTCCGCTGTTTGCCGATGGTACCTATTCATGGAACGATGCCGCTGGCATGACCGGCAATGCGTTGTCAAATCTTTTGACCAATGGCTACGAACTTTGGACGGAGACCCCCGCCGCGGGTGTTGCCCAAAACACCTATGAACTCTATTTCATTACGCAGCACGATGAACAGCGCGCCCGCGATAAAGAAACCATTTACGGCGGACCGAAAGTGAATATATGGGGAAGCCACGGTATGCCTTCCACGCCGGGGCAAAGCTCGGCGGGCGCGAGCCCCACGCAGGAGCTGGTGGATGCCTATGAAATGCAGGCTACCGGACTGCCCCCGATTACGGGCTACTCCGATCCGCAGCACCTACAGCCCATTATCAATACAGCATCGGGTTACGATGCCGAAAACCCTTATGAGGGCAGGGACCCCCGCTTCTATGCGACCATTTATTTCAATGGCGCGGTACGGGATCTGGGCGCCGTATCGGGTGGACTAGCTAGGGATGACCATTACCCGCTCCAAATGACCACCTCGGGCAATAATATCTCGATCACGGAGGAAGACGGGGCATTTCGTATCGAAACCCTCGGCGGCGACCCTTATGCACCGACGACAACCCTGGGCACCGACATCAACGCTTCCGCGGGTTCGATATTGCTTAAATTCAAATACAAAAGCAACAAAGAAATCACCAATGCGCAGTTCTTTTTCCAGTCGCCCGGTGCCGCCGGAGGACAATCAACCCCGGAAAACGTGGTCCTTCACAAATCGGACGAATGGATCGACTTCGAATTGGATTTGACTTCCTACAGGAGCGAGAGCTGGTGGAAATGGGGCGCTGCTGACCACTCCTTGCGGTTCGATGTCGGTGCGGATGCAGGAAGTATCGTTTACGTAAAGGATATGGAAATCAATGTACGGGTGGAGACGACTCCCGCCGATCCCGTTCAAAGCTATGTCGGTGGAAAGGACGCCATCTCGACTACCGACCGACGCGCCACACATACCGGTTACTATCTGCGGAAATACAATAACTGGAAATCGGGACGCGACAATGACGCTGACGGCGAAATCCGTATGTTCCGTCTTGCCGAAATGTATCTCAATTTCGCGGAGGCCGCCTATCAATCGACGGGCAACCCCGACGCGGCCATCGATATCGGCAATGGTATCTCCATGAGTGCGCGCGATGCGGTTAATGCCATCCGCCGACGGGTAAATATGCCCGACCTGCCCGCCGGGCTATCGAAAGATGAATTCGAGAAACGCTACCGCAACGAACGCCGGGTTGAACTTGCTTACGAGGGGCATCGTTATTTTGATGTGCGCCGCTGGCAAATTATGGAAGATGTGGAGCGTTACGTGACGGGGATGCGGATTACCCCGGCCGGCGGTGATTCCTTTACCTACGAACGGATTGGGTTCGAGCGCGAATCTTTCAAGGAAAAACTCTACCTATACCCCATCCCGCAGGATGAAATCAATAAAATGCAAAGCCATACCGGTGCCGACTGGCAAAACCCGGGCTGGAATTAATCATATCAAAAGGAAATGAGTATGAACCATATTCTAAAATTAACGGCCAGCCTATTGTGCGGGGTGCTTATCCTTAACTCCTGTAGTGAACCCTATGCAGAATCGATCGAGCTGGAGCGTTTTATGCTCCTCTCCCTGTCGGGAGCTGCAGACAGTCCGATCGAACAGTCGATTAGCCTCGACGATCCGTTTACCTATCCATTGTCGGTTTCTTATGGCGGCACGACCAATTACGGCCAAGGGGAGATCTCAGTGAATCTTGGCGTAGACAATGCACTGGTAGATGGTTATAACGAAGATCATGGCACCGCTTATTTGCCGTTGCCCGAAGGCTCGTGGTCGCTCGACAAAAACGCGATCGTTATCCCCGACGGAAACCGGATATCCGACGTCGCAACAGTGACCGTTGACCCGTCGTTGGTCAATTTCGCGCACGATTACCTCCTGCCCGTCACTATGCAGTCTGCTACGGGCGATAAAATCCCGATCAACGAGGAACTTAAAACGGTCTATCTCGTCATTAAGGGCGATGTGGAGCTTCTGCCGCTCGAGAACCTATGGACCGCCCATGGCTCTTCATCGGTTTGGCAGGAAGGCTTTAAGGTGGAGAATGTGTACGACGGAAACCGGAATTCCTATTGGCACAGCGCATTGACAGGCATGCCCCAGTGGTTTGCAATCAATATGAACGGATACAAGCTCGTTGAAGGGTTCTCCTGGATCAACCGGCAGGAGACGGATCAGCACGCCCTTCCGAAGCACGTGAAGTTCGAAACCAGCATGGATGGGGAAACCTGGACGGAAGTGCTCGATGTACCCGAATTGCCCGCTTCGCGCACCATGCAGGTGCTGGAGTTGCCCGAGAAGGTCGTTGCCAAATACTTCAAGGTAACGGTGCTGTCTAACTGGGCCGACGCACCCTACACGTACGTGGCCGACGTATCTACCTGGGCCGGAACGAAACCGACTGGCGAGTATGACTGGGAAAAGAGCACTTGGGAAGTGATCGACTATAAATCGCAATGGAACGCGGATTGGGGCGTCGATAAAATCTTCGACGGCAACAAAGGCAGCACCTGGCACAGCGAGCCGTTCGATGCGACCAAAAATGGCATGCCGCAGTGGTTTGTCGTCGATATGATGAAGATGAGGCCGGCCATCAAAGGGTTCCTGATATGGAACCGGCAGGATGACCATGGGATGGAGCCCAAACACGTCATCTTCTCCGTCAGTGAAGACAATACCAATTGGACGACGGTTCTCGAGCTCGACGAAATGTCGAATGATTACTCGAAAGAGTTGGATTACAAGACGACCAACCCGCAAGCAGGCCGATACCTGAAAGTGGAAGTCATGTCTAACTGGGGAGGCGGGGCTTGGACGTACTTCGGCGAAATCTCAACGTATTAGTCGTTGACCAAAAGCGGGGTTTCGTTCCCGAAGCTCCGCTTTTTCAATTTCGTAAGCGTAGGCCATTGACCATCTTCCGGCAATGCGGCCCGTAGCTAATAACCGAACTCAGGTTAATACGATAATGATAGATAAATTGCAAATCAGCAAGCCGATTTCATGGATGGCGCTATCGGTGCTTTCTTTCCTCTTTTTTTCCTGTGGAAAAGAAGCGCTGGCACCCAAAATATTTACCGATACCGAACTCGCGAAACTTCCCGATCGAACGGTGTTCAAGCTCGGCGAGACGCCGGATTTCAGTGGCTTGGAGCTATTCGAAGTCTACACCGACAGTACGAGGAAGTTGACCCCCCACTACAAAACGGCGTGGGCAGGGAATATATTTAAAAGTGGAACATCGGATGTAGCCGTCCGGGCCCGCGACCGTGAAGTTACGTTCCAAATCACGTTCAGCGACCAGCTGGTCGAAACCGGGCTTCCTGTCCTGTACATCGACACGGAGGGTGAAAAAGCGGTCGATTCGAAAGACGACTATGTCAACGCCCATATGGTTATCAAAAGAGAAGGGGAAATTATATCGGAAAATGCGTTACGGATAAAAGGCCGGGGAAACGCCACGTGGACCTATCCGAAGAAGCCCTATAAGCTGAAATTGGACAGCAAGGCGCCGGTGCTGGGGATGGAGGAGGCTAAGGACTGGGTGCTGCTCGCCAACTACGGTGATAAGACCCTGCTCCGTACCAGCATCGCTTTTGAGCTGAGCCGGCTGATGCAATTCCCTTGGACACCCGACGATCGTTTTGTGGAAGTGGTGCTCAACGGCGAATACCTTGGGAACTACCAGCTCACCGAGGCAATCGAGCAGGGAAGCAACCGTATCGACATCCCCGAGGCGGGTTTTATTTTCGAGAAAGACGGCTATTATGAACAGGAACCCAAACACTTTGTCTCGGCGTCAAGAGGGTATGGCTACTCATTCAAGCATCCCGACCCCGATGACGAGTTGACCGACAATCAATGGCACTATATCAAAAATTACGTGGACGAGTTCGAGTCCGTACTTGCGTCGGAAGCCTTTACTGACCCGCTGACGGGCTACCGGGGTTATATCGATGAAGGGAGTTTCGCCCGGTGGTTTATTTTCCAGAATATCCTCGCCAACATGGATACCAATATCTATCTGATCAAAGAGGATCGGAATGATTCGCGGCTCTCCATGGGACCCGTTTGGGATTTTGAATGGTCTATCGGAATTGGATGGTACTATGGGGCACGGCCAAGACCGGCAGATTACTACGTGTGGGACTCAAATTTATTTTATTACGATCGGATGCTGCAAGACCCTCAATTCAGAGCTAAGGTAAAAGAATTATGGAACAGCCTCTCTGTAACGGACGATATTCTTCAGCACATCGAAGAAACGACCCGGCTCATCGCAAAGTCGCAGGAACTGAATTTCAAGCGGTGGGATATCATGAACGAACGGGTGAGTGTCGGAGGGATCCCAATGGGGTCATACGAGAAAGAGGTGGCGTGCGACCGTCAGTTTTTCATTGATCACATGAACTGGTTAGATGGCGAGATATCCAACTATTGACGTGCCTGCCCGCCGACCCACCATTATTTAGGGTTTAAGCAGCGTATCAGAAACGAATATGAAGAATATGAACACCGATCGAAGGAAATTTTTCAAGACAGCGGGATTAGCTACAGCGGGATTGGCAACAGGGCTTCATTCCGACCTATGGGGGATGCGTCCGGCAGCGGATTACACGGGAAAGGCCGGTAAACCTGCATTCGCCCCGGTCGTTGATTCCCGCCCCACATCGATCCGCCATGCGAAACCGAAAGACCACGGAGAGGCATTGGTCAACCCTGGGATGGGATGGGTAACCTATTTCTATTCCAACCTTTACCAAAATTATGGATCCAAGCTAGCTCCTTCCGATACCGTCCGTTATTTCCCTGGAATGAACACGGTGTTCCTCCGTCTTCCCTGGGCTTTCCTTGAGCCGGAAGAGAACCATTTTGTCTGGGAAATACTCGATACGCCTGCCCAACGGTGGATTGACAATGGCGGGCAGGTGGCGCTTTGCATCACGGCGACCGAGAATTGGATGGAATCGGGAACCCCCCGCTGGGTTTTCGACGCAGGCGCTGAGCATTACGAAGTGGATGGCTATTTTGAGCCGAATTATGACGACCCGATTTTCCTTGAGAAGGTAGAGAAATTTGTCCGAATACTGGCGGAAAGGTACGACAACAATCCGCATATTGCCTATGTGTTTGTCGGCCATTACGGCATGTGGGGAGAAGGGCATACCGTACTTACGACACCGAAACACGGTCATTCATGGGGGTATGAGACCCAGAAGCAGATGATCGACCTCTATCGGCGCCACTTTAAAAACACGCTCCTTTGTATCTCCGACGATTACGTGGGGCACGATCTCCGGGGCGAGCGGTTTCCGATTACCGACTACGCTTTTTCACGCGGGGTCTCTATCCATGATGACAGCATCCTCGTGCAGCCGGAGCCCAACCATTGGTACCACAGCGAGATGGCCCAACTATTCTGGCCTACACTTCCCGTGGTACTGGAACATGAGCACTTCGGTGGTTCGGTTGACCGGGGAGCGTGGGATGATGAGCTCCTTCTGCGCGCGGTGGAGGAATATCACGCCTCATTCCTCTCGATCCATTGGTGGCCGGAGCTATTCTACGAAAAGAACAAAGAACTGATTGCCCGGATAAACCGACGCATCGGGTACCGGCTGCAAGTGCCCGAAATTACCTGGCCGTCCGTCATCAGGAAGGGAGAACCCTTTATCATCCAGAGTAAATGGGCGAACGCAGGGGTGGCCCCCTGCTATGGAGGCGGCTATCCTTGTTTCACACTTAAGGATGAAAAAGGAGGAATAGTTTCGGTACTGACCGATACCTCGTTTAACCTGAAAAGCCTCCCCGTTTCCCCGCCTGACCAAAGCGCCGAGCAAGCGTTGTCATCGACCTTCGTTATTGCGCCCGCCCATCACGACCGGAAAGGTGTCTTCTCGCGCACATGTTTGCCGGGCACCTATGATCTGTATGTCTCTGTAGGCGAACGGGATGGCACGCCAGTTTATGCGCTTCCATACCCCGGCGACGACGGTAAAAAACGCTATAAAATAGGCGTTATTGTCTTGCAGGACTATGAATCAGCTTAGTAAATCATGCATGTAGCTTTTCCAATAAACGATATACTTTTATTATGATGTTGCATACCACCTCACAAAAACTATTGCCCGTTTTCCTTTTCCTTATTTCATGCCAATTCATCGCCGCGCAGACGGTCGAAAGCGATCAATGGTCCGCGACCGACGCGTTGGGGAGAAAAGTCGTGGAATATCCCGACGCACAGGACGAAAGAGACAAATTTGTGGCCATGTTTTATTGGACATGGCACCAGGGAAACGACGATACCACAACCACCGTCAAAAATATTACCGAGATCGTCCGCAAACACCCTGAAGCCATGAAAGACTACAACCATCCTGCGTGGGGGAAGCATAAGCCCGGTTTCTTTTTCTGGGAGGAGCCCCTACTGGGCTATTATAAAACAACCGACCCATGGGTATTGAGAAAACACGCGGAAATGCTTGCCGATGCGAAAGTCGATGCGGTCTTTTTCGATTGCACCAATGGCAGCATCACCTGGCAGGAATCGTACGAGGCGCTGATGCGCACATGGGACCAGGCCCAGAAAGATGGGGTTAAGGTACCAAAGATCGCATTCATGCTCCCGTTTGGTTATTCCGAAAATTCGCTGACATCACTCCGGCAACTCTACCGGGATGTTTATGAGCCGGGCAGGTACGAGAACCTATGGTTTTACTGGAAAGGCAAGCCCTGTATCATGGCATATCCCGATAACTTAACGGATGCTAAGCAGGACCGGGAAATCGCTGAGTTTTTCACGTTCAGGCCGGGACAGCCCGATTATGTGGACGGCCCCAAGCGAAAAGATCAATGGGGCTGGCTCGAGAACTACCCCCAGCATGGATATGTGGAACAGCCGGACGGAACGTTCGAACAGGTGACCGTAGGAATCGCACAAAATGCGGCTCCGGAAACGGATGGCCATTGCAGTGCGTTTAACCTCCCCGGTGCGCAGGGGCGCAGTTACTCCCATAGAAACGGGTTCGACCCACGGGTGGATGGGTATTTATACGGTTGGAATTTCTCGGAACAATGGGACAGGGCCTTCGAACTCGACCCGGAATTGGTTTTCGTTACCGGCTGGAATGAGTTTATCGCAGGACAATGGCTTCCCGAACATAACTGGACAGGAAAGCCCTTCTCTTTCGTGGATCAGTTCGACTGGGAACGGAGCCGTGACATCGAGCCTAATAAAGGGTGGGGCGACAAGGGCGACGTTTATTACTTGCAATTGGTGGATCGCGTCAGGAAATTCAAAGGGATGTCACCCCCGGATGCGGTTTCCGCTCCGCAAACCATCAAGATCAGGAAATCGGCCGACCAATGGGACCGTGTACTGCCCGAGTACCGCCATTATAAGGGCAACACGTTCCATCGGGATCATCCCGGGAGGAACAACATGTACTACACCAATCAAACGGGGCGGAACGATATCGTATTGGCGAAGGTAGCAAGGGATGCCGACCAGCTCTATTTCTATGTGGAAACGGCCGAAAAAATGACCTCTTACAAAGACAGGAACTGGATGATGCTCTTTATCGACGCTGACAGGGATAAATCGACCGGATGGAATGGCTACGATTACATCATCAACCGGGTATCCCCCTCGTCAAGAAAGGCTGTCGTGGAGAAAAACGTAGGGAACCGATGGGAATGGGTAAAGGTGGCAGAAACACCTTATGCCGTAAATGGGAATTACCTGCAAATGGAAGTTAGCCGAAGCATACTATCCCTTGAAAACAAAAAAGTGGATATTGAATTCAAGTGGAACGACAATATGCAGGATAACGGCAATATCATGGATTTCTACGTAAACGGCGATACGGCCCCTGGCGGCAGATTCAATTTTGTATTCAGCGAGCAATGACCGGAAGCATGCTCCCGGCTAAATTAACCGAGTACGGGCTTCGTGCCTTTTATCAACTCAAATACGGTGATTTCGGGCAGAATACCCACACGGCCGGGATAACCCAGGAAGCCGAAGCCGGTGTTTACATATAGCTGTTGCTGCCCTTGCCGGTAAAGGCCCGCCCATTCCTTGTAGATGTATTGCGCGGGGCTCCATTTGATATTGCCCATCCGTACGCCGAATTGCATACCGTGGGTGTGGCCGGCAAACATCACGTCTACATCGGGCCGAGCAAGCACTTGCGCCCGCCAATGCGATGGGTCATGCGAAAGCAGCAATTTAACGGGCATATCTTCGGTCCCTTGCGTTGCCAAGTCTAGGCGTCCGTGTTTAGGGAATCGGCCGGTACCCCAATTCTCCACACCGATGATGCCGATTTCCTCACGGTCGACTTTCAAGCTACGGCTTTCGTTGAGCAGCAGGTCCCAGCCCATTACTTTGTGCACTTCTTTCACGTCTTGCAGGTTTTTTGCCTTCGCGGCGGACGGCTCGGGGCCGAAATGGTAATCGCCGTAATCGTGGTTACCCAAGGTGGAAAAAACGCCCAGTGGTGCTTGTACTTTCGCGAAAATGTCTTGGTAATCACGCATTTCGTTGGCTAGGTAGTTTACCAAGTCACCGGTGAAGAAAATAACATCTGGCTTTTCAGCCAGCAGCAAATCGACCCCACCCTGCACGGCGGTTTTGTTGTAAAAACTCCCCGAATGGACATCGGAAAGCTGGCCGATTTTCATCCCGTGGAATGCGTTGGGCAGGTTGGGTAGGTAAAGCTTTTCACGGCGGACACGGTAGTCGTAGGCCCCCGAAATAATCCCCCACCCCAAGGGAGCCAATGGCGCTGCAGCAACCAATAAGCCTGCCTTGGTCAGGAATTGGGACCGGCTAATGCCCTTTACGGGCTTTTCGGGCAGTGGCGTGTCCATGTCAGCCGCGGGAGCGACTTGTTCCTTCTTCGGTATAAGAAGCCGTTTCAGCCATACGCCGCCTCTTCGGATATCGTCTGCAAGCAAGATGAGGATATACGTAAACTTACTGATGAAGGTAAGGAAAAAGGCTACCAAGATAATGGAGCGGAACATCAGGGGTATGCTTACATAGATGCTGACAAAAATGCAGGCCGTGAGCAACAAGCTGTAGCCCCACCAGATTTTCGGGAAAAGCGGTCCAATGGCCCATTTTATCCGTGATGCCCGGAGGGCCTTGTAGATATAAAAATCTATCAAAAGGAGGACTATGGTGTTAAATATAATCATTTACCCTGCTATTCTGCAATCGTTGTTTTGTGGGATACGCGGTTGTGCAGATGGGTATCATTTGTTGTTTTGCCGGTTGCCAGTTGCTCCAATGCGGTTATCCAAAGTGGATGGTCATTGAGGCTTTCTACCAATTGCACGTGCTCACCTCCCAGCGCTTTGAACTCCGTTGCATATTCTGTGCCAATCTCGTAGATGGTTTCGAGGCAATCGGCCACGAATGCGGGGCTAAAAACCAGCAGGCGCCTCGCCCCATTGGCGGCTACAGCCTTCAGTGCGTCTGTTGTGTAAGGCTGTACCCAAGGGGTTTTGCCCAGCCGCGATTGGAAGCAAACGGTGTATTGGTCTGTCCCCAGCCCGATTTTGCTGGCGAGTAACCGGGTTGTTGCATAGCATTGGGCCACATAGCAATACCGGTTATGCTCATCGATTCGCTCCCGGCAGCCCGCCGTTTCACAGCGATGCGTTCCATCGGGTGCTACATCGTTCAGCTGCCTCACGGGCAGGCCGTGATAGCTGAATAAGACATGGTCGTAAGCGTTGGGGTCGAGTTTGCGAGCATTTTCGGCAAACACATCGATCATCAGTTCGTTGTCGTAAAAATCATTGACAATAGAGACCTCGGGGAAGGTGTGCCAAGAACGCATCAGCTCCATCACTTTGTCGATGACCGAGCCCGTGCTTGCCGATGCATATTGCGGAAAGAGCGGGATGATACGTAGCTGTTCCAGATTCATCGGCTTCAGCTTTGCCAATGCCGACGCGATGGACGGGTTTTGGTAGCGCATGGCCAATTCCACATGGTACTCATCACCCAGTCGCTCCTGGAGCAACCGCTGTTGGAGTAAGCTATAATGTAGCAGGGGCGATCCCGTTTCTTCATCCCAGACCGCTTGGTAAAGCTTGGCGGAGTTGGGCGCCCGGAAAGGCACAATAATCCCCCGCACGAGGAAAAAACGACGCCATGCGGGAATATCGATGACGCGACCGTCCATTAAAAACTCATTGAGATATCGCCGTACATCGGGTACCGATGGGCTGTCCGGTGTGCCCAGGTTGACCAACAAGATTCCTTTTTTTGCCTTGCTCATGGTGTGCAAAGGTAGGTATTTATGGGGGCGGGCCGCCTAATGCAATGAGAATTTGATGCTTAGATGACGCATGACGTCGTTTCCGTCACCGGATGAACCGCCGGATGGGTTCGGTCCAATTGCTTGCCCCATGTTTATTGCGCGCCCGCACACGGAAGTACACCTCGCTGCCCGGTGTAAACCCGTCGGCATAGTCGGTCCATGAGCGCGTGGTGGTGCGCAATTCGCCCCAGATGGGATTGCCCCGGTTGTCAGCCGCGGTGGCGAAACAATAGTCGTAAAACATATCCCGCCCCACCGGTTTGAAACCGAAAGCTACCTCTCCCTGCTTCCGCCCGTCGCGTAAGAAAGGTTGGCCCGGCGTGTCGGGCGAACGGCCCTTTCGCCTACGGTCCAGTACCGGAAATCCCGAGCTGTGCAGGGTGGGCAGGTGGCCGTCGCTCACCACGTTTACGTAAAGCGCCAACTTTTGCAGCAGGTCGGACAGTCGGCGTTTGCTTTCCCGTTTGGCCGTGGAATAGAAGATTCCACCGCCTGCAGCAGCATAAACCTTTTGTTGGTAATCTTCAAAAGCGGTTTCAATTTCGGCCAAGGAGGGACGGGGGTCGGTAAACGTCGTCGAGTTTTTCATACATTGTAGAATCCGGCCGGCTGCCACCAACAACTTACCGTCCGGATAACGGATAAATCCTGCTTTGGCACGTTGGTATTTCATCGTAAGGGTCTTGTTCTTCTTGGGATTGGTATATGCCTACGGCAAACATAACCAATCGGGCAAAGAATTGCAACAGGGGAGCTCCGTTGGCAGGCAGGGGGCGCCCGGAGGCGGGACAGTTGCCGTGCATGCGGTTAGCAGCATGCGCGGAACGGGGAATGCCCGTTGCGAAACGACATTGTCTAACACACAGGCAACTTGCGTATAGGCGCTTCACGGATGGTGCCGCGCGGCCACGGTTTCATGGCGCACCCGGTCGGTAACCTTACGTGTGCTCACGGTATCAGGTGGTGTCGGCAGGTTATCGGCGGGTAAGAACGGGGAACCACGCTGGGTGTCAGCCGTGTTGCGGCACACTGTTATAGACCCACGCTGGCGTTCAGCTGGAAAACTTCGCACCTGTGTGTTACTATGCTTTGCAGCAGTGCGTTGGGGTGTTGGTTCCAACGGTTGGTTCCGCCCCGGCAGCGGAAAGGTCCGCACGGATGTTACGTAACATAACGGTAGGTATATATTGTTTCTTGTAAAGAGAATATTGTTCCAAACCAAAAGGGCATCGTTACACCGTGCAACCATACGGAGCCGTTAAAAAATGGTTTTGATACGGCGAATTGCCAAAACAGACCGATTTCGATCCGTATCGAACCGGTGAATCACGGGATGTTGGTAGCCCGTGGCCATGCCACACCGGCGTATAAGTGTTCCAATCGGCTGCAAACCACTACGCCGACGCTGAATAAGCGTGTAGGAGCCACGGAAAACGGTACGATGGAGGTAAATACCCAAAAGCGATTAACCAAAATGAAAACGCTTTTTACTATTAGTGAAACCTCGTTGGCGCATCGTTGTACTCCTTTGTCGCATTAGCAGATTATCCCGGCACATAACCGTATGGTGTTGCTGGGGAGACAGCTATTGGCGCAGAAAATGCAGCCCATTTGCGCGCGTTGTCGAATGGGTTTTGTGCGTCCTGGCAGTGTTTTGGTGCGATAGGGTAAGGAATCGGCCTGTTGCAACACCGTTGCGAGCAATCTCCGCATCCTTTTGGCGCGACAGTAAACCTTTCCGGCGCGGAACGATACCACGTAGAAGCGATGTTACGTAACATTCGGTCAATAACTTTCGACTCTCGCCTTAACTTGTTCCATCAACCACATGGGCGTGGAGGTGGCCCCGCAGATGCCCACGGTGTCGCCGGACTGGAAGTTTTCGGGATTCAATTCGGAGGGATCCGAAACGAAATAGGTGTTGGGGTTATGTTTCAGGCAGACCTCATACAGCACCCGGCCGTTGGATGATTTTTTGCCCGAAACGAAGACGACCTTGTCGTACTGGCGGGCAAAGTCGCCCAGATCTTCATACCGGTTGGACACCTGCCGGCATATCGTATCGTTGGCCTTCACGTCGTATCCGCGGTTGAGCAGCTCATCTTTGATGGCATAGAACTTATCCACGCTCTTGGTCGTCTGGCTGTATAGCGTAAAACTATCGGGAAGCTCAACGTTGTCCAATTCGGCGATATCTTGGAACACGATGGCATCGCCATGGGTCTGCCCTTGCAGGCCGATGACTTCGGCATGGCCGTGTTTGCCGTAAATGAGCACTTTTTCTTTCTTATCGAACGACGTCTTCACCCGGTTCTGCAGTTTAAGTACCACGGGGCAGGAAGCATCGATGAGCGTGATGTTGTTTTCCAGGGCAATCCGGTAGGTTTCGGGAGCCTCACCGTGGGCGCGGATAAGCACTTTTTCGTTTTTCAGCTCAGGCAGTTGGTCATGCCCAATGATGCGGAGCCCTTTGGCCTTGAGACGGGCCACCTCCTCATCGTTGTGGACAATGTCGCCCAAGCAATACAGGTAACCGTCTTCCTCGAGGATTTCCTCGGCCATGTCGATGGCATAGACCACCCCGAAGCAGAATCCGGAATCCTTGTCGATGGTCGCCTGTAGGTGAAGTCCCATTACTGGACAAAGTTAGCGAATAAATCGCTATAAGACGAAATGCCGGTACAAGCAATTAATCAGGTCGCGGTGGATATCGGGGAAGTCGTCCGTATAGGTGGTACGGCTGCCACTGATGATGACCACGAACCCGAACTTTTCCTGCGGTTGGAAAAATAGGGCACTGTTGAGGCCGTATGCAAGCCCGGTATGTCCTTTCAAGATTTTGCCAGAAATCAGATCATCCTTGGTCCGCAGGGCCAGCGCATACCCCTTTCCGGCGGGAACCGAGGTTTGCATGGCCCGTGCGCTTTCCTCCGATAAGATGCGGGTATCGCCGAGGATACCGTAATTCATGTGCATGGTCATGTATCGGGCCAAGTCGGCCGCCGAGATCTTCATGCCGCCCGTGGGCGAAAAGACGGGGGCGCTGTATCCCATGTGGTAGGTTTTCAATGATGCGGCCGGCGACCGGTAGGCGGCGGGTGATGGCACAAACCGGTTGCTGTCGGAATCGTATGTGTATAGAACGGCAAACCGTGTGCTATCGAGCTCGTCTACGTTGTAGCTTGCATAGAGCCCGAGGGGTTCCAGCACATGCTTACGGACGTACCGGTCAAAACGCTCGCCACTGTGTTTCTCGAGTATGGAACCCGCCAGGTTGAAGTTGAGGTTGCAGTATTGGTAATCCGTGCCGGGCGCATAGTCGTTATAGGCGGTTGCCCAATCGGGGTTCTTCGCGGGGTTACAGGCGTCCAATGTAAAATAACCATTTTTATCGCTGATGCTGGAGGTATGCGATAGGACCATGCGCAACGTGATGACCGAATCGGGATAATGCGGGTTGCGCACCGGGAAACCGATCAGCTCACCCACATCGTCATCGAGCGAGAGCTTCCCCGCGTCGACCAGTTGCATGAGGCTGGTAGCTACGAACGATTTGGAAATGGAAGCGATGCGGAAGACATCGTCATTTTCCAGAGGCTCTTGCGTGGCCAGGTTCCGGAAACCAAAGGAACGGTTGTAGATGATGCTGTCACCCTTCACCACGGCAACGGATACACCCACGGCATCGTATTTGGCCATGATGGCGGCGATTTCGCCGGCAGCTGTCGTGGTCGGTTGGGCGATGGATGTCATGATCGCCATAATTAGGGCGAGGACAACTAATAATGCATTCTTAAAACGGTAACTCTTCATCATATGATCAATAGATAAACGAAGGTACGAATTTCAGCGACTTAACACGGGCTGCAATGCGGGACAGGGTGCACGACAGATTTCCGTTTTTTCACGCAAAGGTCGCTGAGGCTTTTGATGCGCCCCACGGTACCGTACTCCTTTGCCGCATCGAGATAGTTTTCGCAGAGGTCACCAAGTCTATTTCTTTGCGCACTTTGCGCGAAAGCAAAGCGCCTTCGTGAACTTTGCGTGATTTTTTTAGCCTACAAAGGTTCGCGTCGCGAGCAATACGGATTTTTGTCGTGCGCCCTGCGGGACATATTTTGACGTTTCCCGAATTTCGCGTATTATTGCATAAATAATGGTGAGGATAAGCATAAATAATGATGAGAACAACGGTAGATATTCCCGAAGAGCTGATCGCTGAGGCAATGGCGCTTACCAATACGAAAACTAAAAATCAATTGATTAAGGAGGTATTGGAGGCACACATTAAGCGAATTAAGCGGAAGCGTTTAGTGGCGTTGAAAGGCACGCTCGATTTCGACATCGATTTGGATACACTCCGGGGAAGGGAAGATGTCAAGATATAATGTATTGGTTGATAGCTCCGTTTGGATACAGTATTTCAAGTCGGCCGATATCCCCATACTCGATCAATTATTGGAAGAAGACTTTGTTTGCACCAATGATTTGATATTGACGGAATTGCAGCCGGTATTGGTGCATCGGGGTCGGCATGATATCCTTGAAGGGTTGCTCGCATTGGAGAGGATTCCACTTCAAATAGACTGGCACCTTATCCGTGAATACCAATTAATGAACCTCAGAAATGGTGTTAACAAGGTTGGTGTTCCTGATTTGATGATTGTTCAACAGGTTATCGACCAAAAGCTCATGCTGTTCAGTTTTGATAAGCATTTTAAGTTGATGCGTAACTTCCTGCATTTTGATTTGATGTAGCGTTTTAACACTGCGTGCCGTCTTACCTAAAAAAGGACCAAGATGAATCGATTCGCAACATATGGAATGCTGTTGGCCGGCGCAACGGCGACGAGCCTGGCGGCTTGTGAAAAAGCCAACCCGGAAAAGTTGGGTCAGGGCAAAGACTTGATTCTCACGGCCGTGGAACAGGAGAAAGCCGAAAGCGACAACCGGTTTGCCTTTGAGTTTTTCCGTACCGCCACGGGTAGTCTCGGCACCAACGAAAACGCCATGTTATCGCCATTAAGCGTGGGTATGGCCTTGGCGATGACCCATAACGGTGCCATCGGCGAGACCCGCAATGCAATCGAAAAAGCACTGAAATTCGACGGCTTCGATGCAGCAGCCATTAACGCTTATTACCGGAAGCTGGTGGCTGACCTGCCCCAACTCGACCCGCGGACCACGCTGGATATTGCCAACTCCATATGGTATCGTCAGGGCTTCGACGTATTGCCCGGCTTTTTGGAGGTAAACAGGGAGTTCTACAAGGCAGAAGTAAACGTGTTGGACTTTGCTGACCCGGATGCCCCGGATGTAATCAACGACTGGGTCAGCAAGAAAACCAAGAAGAAAATCCCGACGATTATCGAGGGGGGTATTCCTGGCGATATGATGATGTACCTCATCAATGCGGTATATTTCAAAGGGGCATGGGAGCAACGGTTTGATAAGAAGCAGACTGAAAAAGGTACGTTCACGCGTGCCGATGGCACAACATTGCAAACGGACTTCATGCGCGTGAAACACACCTTCAACGTCGCCGCAACCGATGTTGTGGAAGCAATCGAACTGCCTTATGGCGACAAGAGGTTCAGTATGGTGGTATTGAAGCCCCGTGACGGTGTCGACCTGATGCAGCTCTCGGAAAAGCTGGCGGATGGCGACCTTTGGGATAAACTGGCATCGTCTTTCTATTCGCGGGAAACTCAATTAGCCTTACCCAGGTTCAAGTTCAGCTACGAGAATAAGCTGAACGATGAACTGACCGACATGGGGATGGGTATCGCGTTTACCCCGGCCGCTGACTTCTCGGGTATTAGTTCCGCACCCCTTGCCATCAGCGAAGTGAAGCATAAATCGTTTATCGAAGTAAACGAGGAGGGTACGGAAGCGGCGGCGGTGACGTCGGTGGGTATGGTTATGACCTCACTGCCGCAGGCGTATACGTTTGATGTTAACCGCCCGTTCCTGTTTGCCATCCGGGAAATGAACACGGGTTTGATTTTGTTCATCGGGCAGGTAAATGACCCGTCGGTGGAAGCGACGAAAGGATAGGGTATGCTACCGCAGCGTTGTCTTGAGGTATTGCTCGGCGGTCATCACCGGGAGCAGTGATTTTTTGTAATCTTTCAGGTTTGGGGTAATGATCATATCGCAGCGATTAGCCAATGCAATCGTGTATTGAACGGCGTCTTCGATGTCGTTGAATGCGGTAGTCATTGCGGTTCGAATAGCTATAGCGTCGGGTGGTAAAACAAGTCCACTAACGATAGCATCTGAACGGCAGGATGATAATACGGCTCTCTACGCAACACGGCATCAAGGAGAATATCCGAGCCGATAAATAACGTCATCAGGATTTGTATTTATCTAAAATTGCATCCCGGTAATCCGATTTATGATTGAAATCCGGTGTTGATTTCTTTACCGCTGTCAATTCTTTCGTCCAAGGCGAAATTTCGAGAATCTTCTCTTCCCGGTCAGTAAGGGTACTGAGATAGTTCTCCACAATCTTAGATAAGCTTATATGTTGTCGATTGGCATACGCTTTGGCTTGATCAATGACATGTGTTTTGATATTCAACGTTAGTTTTGTGCTCGGCATAATATAACCCTCCCAATGTTACGTGCAAACGTAAAAAAAAGACACGTGACACACAAGGTTGTGCATTAGCCATGCATCACTCATCCCTCAAACTATCCACCGGATTGGCCACCGCTGCCCGTATCGCCTGCCAGCTTACGGTAAGCAGGGCGATGACCAAGGCCGCCAACCCCGTCAGCGCGAATATCCACCATTCCACCTCAATACGATAGGTATAATCTTCCAACCATTGGTTCATCGCCCACCACGCAATGGGTGAGGCGATGACAATGGCCAAACACACTAACTTTATAAAGCTTTTCGAAAGCAGCGTTACGATACCCGTTATGGAGGCCCCCAATACCTTGCGGATACCGATTTCTTTGGTTTTCCGTTGTGCAGTGAATGCGGCGAGACCGAATAAACCCAAGCATGCGATTACGATGGCAATCGTAGCGAATAGTGCTGTTAACGTCGCTATGCGTAGTTCTTCCTCAAATTTGCGGGCATAAGCACTGTCCACAAACGTGTATTCAAATGTATAGTTGGGGTTGAATGTATTGAATGCGGCCTCCGCGAGGGCAAGATTTTCGGCGGTGGTGTGGTTGGGGTTCAGCCGGATGTGCATATAGCTGAAGTAGCCGGCCGGTCCATAAACGATCAAAGGCTCGATGGCATCATAAGGCGATTGGAGGATAAAATCTTTCACCACGCCCACCACGTGCCACCGCTCTTCATACTCCTTGCCCTTATTGCGTACAAGCTCAACACCCAGCGGATCGACCAACCCCATGCGCTTCACCGCCGTTTCATTGAGCAGTACGGCATTGGAGTCGGTTGGGAATTGATAGGCATCGATATCGCGGCCGGCAACCACTTCGACCTGCATGGTTTCCACGAAATCGGCATCGCTGCTCAACCCTTCAAACACCAGATCGTAGTCTTCCGGCTTGCTATTGGGCCAGCTGAAGCCCCAGCTGTTGGTGGTGTGCCTCGTTATGGGACCAATGGTTTTGGTTACGGCGGTAGCCGCTCCGTTGTCAAGCAATTCCTTTTTGATGAGGGCGTAATTTTTACGGGCGTCACCATTCATGGCCACATAAATCAGGTTGTCCTTATTGTATCCATTGTCGCGGTTTTGAACGTATTGGATTTGCCTGCCGACAATCAGCGTGCAGCAGATCAGGGCAATGGAGAAGGTAAATTGCAGCACCACCAATACCTGGCGGGGCGTAAACGTACTTCGGAAAGGAACCAGCGTACCTTTAAGGGTCTTTACGGGTTGGAAGCCCGACAGGAAGAAGGCCGGGTAGATGCCCGCGACGATTCCGGTGAGCAGAAGAAACAGGGCAAAAAACAACCAAAAGAACGGATGGATGGCCGAAAGCGACAATTCCCGGCCGATAAGTTCGCTGAAAAACGGCATGGCCGGTATCAGTAAAATCAGCGCCAGCACGCCCGCAATCACCGAGAGGAAGATCGATTCCGTCAGGAACTGGCCAATCAGGGTATTTCTCCGGGCACCGACAACCTTCCGCACCCCAACCTCCTTGGCCCGCTTTTCACTCCGGGCCGTACTGAGGTTGGTGAAATTGATGCAGGCCAACAAGAGGATGAACACAGCGATCACGATGAACAGCCGTACGGTGGTTAATCGGCCAGCCACCATTTGCCCGTTTTCGGATTTATTGTAGAGGTGCCATTTGGTGGCAGGGTGCAGGAAGATATGTGCCGTATTGGTAGGATCGGTGTCGTGCGTGGCGACGAACGCCCGGATTTTTTCGTTGAATGCGCGGAGTTCAACCCCAGGTCGAAGCAACACGTAAGCTTGGTGGTTATAGCCTGTCCAAGAACCATAATACACGGTGCCGAGTGTTTTCTCCGCGAATAGCCATGGACAGAAATACTCGATACCACTGAATCGTGAATTTGCCGGTATATCTTCAATCACCGCACTCACCTGGAGGGTAGCTAACGTATCTAACGCAATGGACTGCCCGATAACATCCGTTTTGCCAAAGAGCCGACGTGCCAACGATTCGGTGAGCACGACATTGTTGGGCTCGGCCAGTGGCGTGGATTTATCTCCCGCGATGAAGTTGAAATCAAACAGTTTGAAGAAAGAGGAGTCGGGCGCAATACCTCGGGGCGTAAACTTATGGGCACCCACACGCAGAACATACCGGCTCCGCATGTTGGCGATCCGTACCACCGTTTCCACCTCGGGGTATTCCGCAGCCAGTGTAGGGCCGAGAATGGCGGCTGTGGCGCCCCATGCGTGCCTCTCGCCTTGGAACTCGTCCGACGTGAACACCTCGGAAAGCCGGTCCGTGTTGCTGTAAAATCGGTCGTAGGTCAGCTCACTCTGTATCCACAGGGCAATGGCCGTCGCTGCCATCAAGCCGATGGTCAGTCCAATGATGTTGATGGCCGAGAATCCTTTGTCGCGCTTTAGATTCCGCCAGGCAATCCGAAGGTAATTACTGATCATGGTTGCCATCGTCCATTTTCTGAGCCAAAAACCTAACAAGCTGTTTGCTAGCTGATTGATTTTGTTTTTGGAGTGGGAAGTGTTCGATATCGAACACCGATTGTACACTAGCGGACAGTATTTGGAAAAAGCTGTGGGCTTACCACAATTGCTTTAATCCCACAGACTGGTATTTGCCGATGTTTTTGTCTTTGCTCAATAGCGTTAAATTGTGGCGGATGGCCTGCCAGATAAGCATCCGATCGAACGGGTCGCGGTGCCAATCGGCCTTTAATAGGTGATAGCCTGCGGCCTCGGGTGGTAGAAGTGGAAGAACATCGAGGCCACTTTCTTGCGCGAGAGCGGGAAGCTCTTCGGGAGAGACCCCTGTTAAGTCGAGTTTACCCAACCGATACTTCAATGAAAGCTCCCAAAAGCTAACCGAACTAACGAATACCGTATTGGTAGCATCTTCCAACAAGACGGATACCTTGGCCGATAGCTTTTTGCGATCCAATAATGCCCAAAGAAAGGTATGCGAATCCAAGAGGTAATTCATCCCAACAAGTCTTCTTCGGTCATTTTAAAATCGGTCTTAAAGCGGACTTTTGCTTTCCCCTCCAAT
>NZ_JBMQOC010000031.1:0-21471 GCF_053550995.1 Parapedobacter sp. | reverse complement strand
TTAATTGAAAAAATCAGGCATCATTGAGCGCCCATGTACACCAAAACCAAACGACTCGCCTACATCGCCGCGATCGCTATGTTGTCGGCCGCGGCCTTATATTTAGCCGCACCTTTTCTCATTCCCATTGTACTCGCAGCCCTACTCGCTATGTTGCTGGCACGTGTCAGCCATTGGCTAGAAAGCAAGGGCTTGGGGCGGGCAGGCTCCTCAGCCCTTGCCGTCCTGCTGTTAATCGGGGCCATCGCCATCCTTGGCGTCATCCTATCATGGCAACTGGGCCAGCTTACAAGCAGTATCGACGAAATGAAAGAACGGCTCGCAAGTGGCGCGAAAGAGTTGCGCGATTGGATAAGCAATACGATAGGTTTCAGTATTGACGACCAAAACAAAATAATTAAAGAACAAACCAACCAGGCATCGGGGCAAGCCAATGCGTTGTTGATGAGTTTTATAAATTCGCTCGCCAATGTCGTCATCAATGCCGTACTCATCGTGGTATATATCTGGTTGTTCTTATATTACCGCGACCACCTTAAGCAATTTGTTTTGCGGATCGTTCCGCAAGACAAGCGGCAAAACGCGCAAGAAATCATCCAAAAATCGGAAGCGCTTTCGGGCCACTACCTTACTGGCTTGTTCAGCATGATTGCCATGTTATGGGTGATGTATGGCATTGGGTTTTGGATGGTCGGATTACAGGGGGCCCTACTTTTTGCCATCATCTGCGGGCTCCTGGAAATCGTACCCTTTTTAGGGAATCTCTTAGGCAACCTTATTGCCGTTTTTGCGGCACTTGTGCAGGGTGCCGATTTGGGAATGGTCATTGGCATCATTGCGGTATACCTTACGGTACAGTTTTTACAAACGTATGTGCTAGAGCCGCTGGTGGTAGGCCAGCAGGTGAATATCAACCCGCTGTTCACCATCATGGGTTTGGTGGCTGGAGAATTCCTATGGGGCATAGCGGGGATGGCGCTCGCCATTCCGATTATCGGCATCGTGAAGATTGTCTGCGATAATGTGCCGGGTCTTCAAGCCTACGGCATGCTGATCGGGCCAGCAAACCCACCCAAAAAGAGATCATCATTCATCCACGTATTTAAACGTAAAACTGCCCGAAGCAGCTGAGTGAAGTTTTTACCCGGTGACGTGTTCCAAGAAAGCCAATAAGCCCTGTTCCGTTTTTTTCGTGGTGAGACGCTCACCATTTCGTAGGGTTGTCAGACACCGTGTTAGCGTGCCATCTTTATAGGCTTGGACAATGCTATCGGGCACATAATACTGTTTACAGACCGTGCGCGTATTCCCCAACCGTTGGGACACCCGATCCAATACCGCCAAGATGTTGGCCTGGCATTCCTGTTCGCTGGCGTGCGCCCCGCAACGGGCGAAAAATCGGAAAGCCCAAAAGCTGGCATACCAGGTCCGGTAATCTTTTGAAGAAAACGACAAACCGGCGTGCTGTTGGATATACGTATTGACGTCTTTGGACTGCAGCCTGCACAGCAGCCCATCGTGTTCCGTGGCATACTGAAACAAATAAGTTCCCTTTAATTGAGTCAATGCCACCAGATGGTTTGCTAATCGGGTACTTCTTATGCCAATTTCCTGTCGCACCCCTTTCTTGCCCTTAAACCGAAAGACAGCCTCCCCTCCCGAGATACTGACGTGTTTCTTTTTGAGTGTGGTCAATCCATGGCTGCCGTACCGGCGAAGATACTGGTCATTACCGATACGGATCAACGTTTCTTCTGTCGTCTTTAAAGCAATGGCGATTACTTTTTCTTTCGTCAACGCGTGGCGTCGCATATCCGTTGCCATCCGTTGCCTTAAACGGGGCAGGGCTCTTCCAAATGCAACGATCCTTTTCAGTTTCTTGCCCTGCCGCTCGCTGGTCCATTCGGGGTGGTAGAGGTATTGTTTCCGGCCGAGTTCATCACTGCCAGTAGCTTGGAGATGCCCTTTTTTACTGGGGCTTATCCACACATCCTTCCATCCGGGCGGGATGGCCAATGCACGGAATCGCGCCAGCTTACCTGTATCCGTAATCCGGTTTCCGGCGGGGTCTGTGTAATAGAAACCACGCCCGCACCGCACCCGACCATAGCCTGCAACTACGTCTAATAAGTAACGAAGCTTTATACGTTTGCGCCTAGGGATTGGTTTCGTTTTCGTGCGTTTGGATGAAGTCAAGTCCTTCTTGTGTAATTTCTAGCATAGCGTTGCCAAACGATGTATGGTCTTTCATCTCAAAGGCCACCAATAAACCAGCGGCCTCCAGCTCCCGGGCTGCCTCGCGCATCGCCACGGGATCGACATCCAACTCCTCGGAAAATTTATGAATGGATCCCGTAGACCATCGGCCCAATGCGTGCAATAGTTGCCAAGCGTGGTGCGTCATATAGGTGCCTTACTGCTCTCCCCGAGCCATCCGACCCTGTGCCTGGCAAAAAAACAATGCAAGTTTTAGGTTTTCAAGCATCCGCACCCGCGACTCCTCCTGACCTTTATTATCGCTGATGCTGTCCTCTTTTACCTTTTCATAAAGAATCTCGCCTTGGTGACCAGTGCCCCGCGCTGGTCTGCCATTTAATTTTACGCTCTTCATATATTTATTTTCCACAACAGTCACTCGGTTGGATAATGATTATTTACAACGTCGATCACATCATATATCTCAAAAGGCTTACGGATATAGGCGTTAGCGCCACAATGTTCCGCGATATTGTCGATCTCACGAACAGCCGAAATCATAATAATCGGTATGTTCGCGGTCTTCTCATCCGAGCGCAGCTCCTTACAAAGGCTACTGCCCCAACACCAACTAAGCCCCTCGTCCATTAATATAAGGCCAATATCGTTATCTTTTAATAGCCTGTGCATCGCTTTTCCACTATCGGTAAGCACTTCATAATCTTCAAATTGCATGATTTCCGCAACGATATCCGCCATGTCCGGGTCGTCTTCGATATACAAAATTTTTTTCCTCATCGGGCGCCTATAATGGTCAATATTCAGTTGATAAATTTAACTAATTAAGTTTACTCAATTAAACTGGCTACCGTTATCATCATAACGCTGTGTATCCAAAAAGATTGTACAAACGTATTCATATAATGTTTTACCTATGTGATGTTTTTGTATACTTACGAAGCTTATCGTTACTTTTGTTCACATCCGTTTGCAATCGGTTTCCTTCACCCGGCTTGATGGTGCCGCGCGACTCGCCTCTTCCTTCAGGTACCGTATTGAGTTGTTCGTCTTGCGCATCGATACCTGCCTCATAATTTTTTTGCGGTTCTTTATCTTTCAAATCGTCTCGTACCCGGATAAGGCTATCGTTCTTCTTCCGTCGTAATTTTTCCTTGCCGGCCGTGAGCGAAGCATTTTCTTTCTTGATCGCCATCTCTTAATTGTTTGCCTTCGCAATAGATGACAATTGGTAGCGATAAAATGTTTAAAAAATCTCAAACCATCATTAGACCGGATTGTTAGCCCCTTGCAGTGCAGCGTAATTAAGATGTAATTAACATGGCTTCAGCAACGAACAAACAAAAAAAAGGCAACATGGCATCCGGTGAAGATCCTGCCAATAAATATCCAAAGCCCCCATTTCCAAAAGCACCGCAAGATGTGCCTGGCACCGAAAGCGCAATGAACCCAAAAGCGGACCATGGAGAGCAATCGTACCAAGGCAAAAATCGATTGTTAGGCAAAGCGGCCATCATCACCGGTGGTGATTCGGGTATTGGTAAGGCGGTTGCGATTGCCTTTGCTCGTGAAGGAGCCGACGTACTCATCTGTTACCTGGATGATGTAGAAGACCGGGATGCAGAAGATACGGTAAAATATATCAGCGATGCGGGACGCAAGGCTATCGCCGTGAAAGGCGACATCAGCTCAGAGGCACATTGCCAGAAAATCATCGACACGGCGCTCGATAAGTTTGGCAAAATCGACATTTTAGTCAATAATGCCGCCTACCAGATGTCTCGCGAAAAATTGAAGGATATTCCCGCATGGGAATGGGAAAAGACATTTGCGGTAAATATGCACAGCATGTTTTACCTTTGCAAGGCCGCAGAGCCGCATATGGCCGCCGGTGGCAGTATCATTAACACCACTTCGGTAAACGCCTACGAACCCAACCCCACCTTGTTACCTTACGCAGCTACAAAGGCAGCCATTCAGAATTTCACATCTAACCTGAACCAAATGCTTTTGGAACAGGGGAAAGGCATCCGTGTCAACGCGGTGGCACCCGGCCCGATTTGGACACCGCTGATCCCGTCTACCATACCCGACCATGAGCATTTCGGCGAAAACACCCCGTTTGGACGTCCCGGACAGCCTGTGGAAGTCGCTCCGGCCTATGTCTTCCTCGCATCCGATGAGGCGAACTACATTTCAGGCGCGACGCTTCCCGTTACCGGTGGACGCATCACGATATAATGAATACATTTAAGTCAAATTAACAAAATGGATATGAAAGCGTTAAAATTAATGTTAGCCTGTGGCCTATTGGCCGGAATAGCCTCTTGTGGAAACCCCAACAATGGGCGCGATGACATGGACGGGGCCGATTCACTATTCAGCGATTCCGTTGCAACTGATTCGGCGACTTGGGACACAACGGAAGATACGTTGCAAACCGATTCGCTGCCAAGCCCATCCTTTCCTTAAAACCTGCGTTCGATTATTCTTTGTTGCTCAGAACGCTTTGAAAGGGTCAGCTTCAACTGAGAACGACGACGGAATAGCGGGCTATTTCGAGGAGTTTTCAGGAAGAAGATGACGGTTTCAAAGTGAAAGACCGGCAGGGCTAACCCAATAAACTCGCTATGCAGCGTTGCCTTTCGCTTGGCTTATCCCGATAAGCCTGCACAAAGGTGCCTTGCCTATCGAAGTTTATTGAATTTCTGAGCCGACAAAGAATAATCGAACGCAGGTTTAAAGGGCGCCGATGGCGGTTAAGTTGCGTCGTATTTTCGCAATTGGCGCGTCAAATAGTTACCTTTGCACAAAAGTAATTATATGACGTTATCATCACTGACCGCTGTATCTCCGGTAGATGGCCGCTACCACCACGCAACCCAGGAGCTAGGCGACTATTTTTCCGAATATGCGCTCATCAAGTATCGTGTGTTTGTGGAAGTGGAATATTTCATCAGTCTTTCGGAATGCGGTATACCGCAACTGCAGCATTTTGATGGAAGCCTCAATGCGAAGCTCCGTGATATTTATAGGAACTTCAGCTTAGCCGACGCACAGTGGATCAAAGCCAAGGAAACAGAAACCAACCACGATGTAAAAGCCGTGGAGTACTTCCTAAAAGACCGGTTTGAAACGCTCGGGCTAACCGACTCCTTAGAATTCATCCATTTCGGGTTAACGTCACAAGATATCAATAACACTGCGTTACCGTATGCCTGGAAAGAGGCGCTTTCCAATGTATACATCCCTCAGCTTAGCGCATTCATCGCCGCGTTGGAACAACTAGCGACCGAATGGGCGGAGGTGCCCATGCTCGCCCGTACGCATGGCCAACCTGCATCCCCTACCCGGTTGGGTAAAGAGATAAGGGTATTCATCGAGCGATTGAATAATCAGTTACATCTGCTCGAACATATCCCCCACGCCGCCAAATTCGGCGGGGCAACGGGCAATTTCAATGCACACCATGTGGCCTACCCTCATCTAGATTGGGTTGCTTTCGGTAATTCATTCGTGAACGATACATTAGGGTTGCACCGATCGCAAACAACGACACAGATTGAACATTACGATCACTTCGCGGCCCAATGCGATGCATTGAAACGTATCAACACCATTTTGACGGATATGTGCCGCGACATCTGGACGTACATCTCGATGGATTATTTCAAGCAGAAGATAACGAAGGGCCAGATTGGCTCTTCAGCCATGCCCCATAAAGTCAATCCGATCGACTTCGAAAATGCCGAGGGAAATCTGGGCATTGCTAATGCGCTGTTGGAGCACTTCGCTTCTAAACTTCCTATATCGCGCTTGCAGCGCGACCTCACGGATTCCACCGTACTCCGCAATACCGGTGTGCCGATGGCCCATACACTTATTGCCATCAAGTCGGCCGCAAGGGGGCTACAAAAGCTCATCCTCAATGAGCGCGCCCTGAAGGCCGATCTGGAACAAAATTGGGCGGTGGTGGCCGAGGCTATTCAGACCATCTTGCGGCGCGAAGGCTATCCCAAACCCTATGAAGCGTTGAAGGCGTTGACACGCACCAACGACGGGGTTACCCAAGCTACCATCGCAGCTTTTGTAGAGACCCTGAACGTGGGTGACGAAATAAAATCCGAGTTGAAGGCCATAACGCCCTGGAATTATACCGGCGTATAAGCTTTGACGGTTTGCTGACCCTAATTTCGGGGAAATATTGATATTTTTGTAAAAACGACAAAAAATGGCAACAATAAACGTATATACCGAATACACTCCCAACCCGGCAACCATGAAATTCTTGGTCAATAAATTGTTGATCAATGGGAGTTTGGATTACCCTGACCGGGAAAAAGCGCAGGAGTCGCCATTTGCCCGTGAACTTTTCAAGTTCAATTTCGTGAATGGTGTATTCTTTGCCAGCAATTTTGTCACCATCACCAAAACCGAAGATGCCGAGTGGGAGGACATCGAAGCCATCTTGAAAGACTTCGTCAAGGGCGCGGTAGAGTCGGAGTTGAAAGTGCAGGAAGTGGCTAAAGACGAAGACGTCACCTTTGAAGGATCGGAAACCGAGATCAAGATCCAGCAGATTCTACATGATTACGTGAGGCCCGCCGTTGAGCAAGATGGTGGTGCCATTAGCTATGTCGCTTTCGAGGAAGGACGGGTGCTGGTTGAGCTACGCGGCTCATGCAGTGGCTGCCCCTCTTCCATGATTACGCTCAAAGCCGGGATAGAAGGCCTCCTCAAACGCATGGTACCCGAAGTACAAGAAGTAGTAGCTGAAGCCATGTAATGATGCTTTTCAAACGGCAAATCGTTCTAAGCGTCTTTCTCTTGGCTGCCGCCTGTGGCAGCCCGTCTAACCAGGCAACCCAAGGAGATACCGAAAAGCCCCAGGAATCGGCCACTTCTTTAATGGAAGAAGAGACGAAAAACATCCTCTTTTTCGGGAACAGCTTAACGGCCGGATATGGCCTTGAAAGTCAAGAACTCGCCTTTCCGGGCATCATACAACGGCGGATAGACTCTCTTGCTCTCCCCTATCGGGTCATCAACGGCGGATTGAGCGGCGAGACGACCGCGGCCGGAAAAGAACGGATCGATTGGCTCCTACGCGAAAAAATTGACATCTTCGTGTTGGAGTTGGGCGCCAATGACGGACTACGGGGTATACCTACCGATGAAACGGCCAACAATCTACAAGCCATCATCGATAAGGTGAAAGCGAAATATCCCGCCTGCCAAATGGTACTTACGGGAATGATGGTGCCTCCCAGCATGGGCGGCGATTACGGAAAAGCTTTCACGGCAATATTTCCGGCGCTGGCCAAAGAAAACGACATGGCGTTTGTGCCCTTCCTGTTGGCCGACGTGGCCGGAGAGGCCGACCTGAACCAACAAGACGGGATCCATCCCACTGAAGAAGGCCATCGCATCTTGGCCGATCATGTATGGGAGGTGTTGGAACCGTTGCTCTAAAAGTAAGCATGCCAACCACCGTCGCCGTTCACTACAAATCTCATAATTAATCCTTAACTTTAGCGCCAAAATCGTTAATAACCACTTTTTTATAATGAGCGAAGAAATCACCAAATTAGAACAAGTTGCATCACAAGTAAGACGAGACATCGTCCGGATGGTCCACGCCTGCCAATCGGGGCACCCAGGTGGGTCGCTTGGCTGTACGGATTTTTTCGTGGCCCTGTATTTCAGCGCCATGGAACGGAAGGCCGGATTCGACATGGATGGCATTGGCGAGGATTTATTTTTCCTTTCCAACGGACATATCTCACCCGTATTCTACAGTACACTGGCCCGGTCAGGTTATTTTGACATAAGCGAACTGGCTACTTTCCGCAAAATCGATTCGCGGCTCCAAGGGCACCCCACCACGCACGAAGGGCTACCGGGCATACGGATTGCTTCCGGGTCATTGGGCCAGGGGCTTTCGGTGGCTATCGGAGCGGCACGCGCCAAAAAGCTCAACGACGACAACCATTTGGTATACGTGTTGATGGGCGATGGCGAACAACAAGAAGGCCAGATTTGGGAAGCCGCCCTATATGCACCCTACAACAAGGTAGACAACCTTATCGCCACCATCGATTATAACGGCCAACAAATAGATGGTGCTACGGACCAAGTGCTGTCACTGGGCAATCTGAGAGCCAAATGGGAAGCATTCGGTTGGGATGTTCTAGAAATGAACGGCAACGTCATGACCGAGGTGTTAGCAGGGCTGGCCGATGCCAAATCGCGTACTGGCAAAGGGAAACCGGTCATGATTCTCATGAAAACGGAAATGGGTAATGGTGTGGACTTTATGATGGGCTCGCACAAATGGCATGGCGTAGCCCCTAATGATGAGCAATTGGCTTCAGCGCTTTCCCAATTGGAAGAAACGTTGGGCGACTATTGATGAGACGTTAGAAAATGTATGTCTCATGTCTCACATCTCATATCTTAAAAACAATGAAACCGGCATGGTTTTCAAATCACACAGGGGAATGATTAAACCATGACCGCTTCATCGCCATGGAAGAAAAATTTAGACAGATGAAAAAATACACATATACAGATAAAAAGGATACCCGTTCAGGCTTTGGCGCGGGATTATTGGAAGTAGGCAAAAAAAACGACCAGGTCGTGGCACTCTGCGCAGATTTAGTCGGCTCACTCAAGATGAATGACTTCATCAAGGAATTTCCGGAACGTTTTTTCCAAATAGGTATCGCAGAAGCCAACATGATGGGCATTGCGGCAGGATTGACCATTGGGGGGAAGATCCCATACACCGGCACGTTTGCTAATTTCTCTACCGGCCGTGTGTACGACCAGATTCGCCAATCGATTGCTTATTCCGATAAAAACGTGAAAATCTGCGCGTCCCACGCGGGTTTGACACTGGGTGAGGATGGTGCGACCCATCAAATCCTCGAAGACATCGGATTGATGAAAATGCTGCCGGGGATGACGGTCATCAATCCGTGCGACTATAACCAAACCAAAGCTGCTACCATCGCCATCGCCGAGCATCACGGTCCGGTTTACCTGCGCTTCGGTCGCCCAGTAGTACCGATCTTTACCGATCCGAACCAAAAGTTTGAAATCGGCAAGGCGTGGATGGTGAACGAGGGTGCCGATGTGAGCATCTTTGCCACCGGCCACTTGGTGTGGGAAGCCATCCAAGCTGGTGAGCAATTGGCCGAATTGGGTATTGATGCGGAAATCATCAATATTCACACCATCAAGCCATTAGACGAAGAAGCGGTATTAAAGTCTGCCGCTAAAACCAGGTGTGTGGTCACTGCTGAGGAGCATAACCGACTGGGTGGGCTCGGCGATAGTATTGCACAGGTACTGGCAAAAAATAATCCTACCCCGCAAGCGTATGTCGCCGTGGATGACAGCTTTGGCGAAAGCGGTACCCCGGCCCAGCTTATGGAAAAATATGGATTAAATGCTGCCAATATTGTAGCTGCCGCACAGCGGGTAATCAAACGTAAGTAAAACGTTAAGGCCAAACGCCGCGCATACAAGATGGAAGATGCCCAAATACTAGCGAACTTTGCAGATAAGCACACGCGGGATGAGGCATTTGGGCAGCTCCTGAAAAAATATCAGCAAAAGATCTATTGGCATGTGCGGCGTTTGGTTATCGACCACGATGATGCGGACGATTTAGTACAGGAAATATTCATCAAAGTATGGAAAAACCTGGATAATTTCAGGGAAGATGCACAGCTATATACGTGGTTGTACCGTATCGCCACCAATGAATGTATCACCTTCCTGAATAAAAAGAAGCAACGGCATCAAGTGTCGCTCGACGATGAGAGTTCGGCATACCTGGCGGAGACGCTGACCGATACCACCTATTTCAACGGCGACCAGGCACAGTTGAAACTGCAGCAGGCCTTGCTTACCCTGCCCGAGAAACAACGCATCGTGTTCAACATGAAATATTTTGATGATCTTAAATACGAAGAGATATCAAACATTCTGGGTACCAGTGTAGGCGCATTAAAAGCATCTTACCACCTAGCGGTAAAGAAAATAGCCCACTTTTTTGAAGAAAACGATTAAACCTTCACGTAACAAAAACATCTAAGGAGTACCATGAAGGAAAAACACACATACCACCACGTCAACGCTTCGGGCGAACTGCCTGGGGTATGGCGTGCGAACCCGTATACCGTGCCCAATGGTTACTTTGAAAATTTGCACCTGCGGACCCTCCAATCATGCAAAAATACGGACAATGCCGCAAGTGCGTTCGGTATTCCTGATGGTTATTTTGAACAATTAGCAGACAGCATAACCGCGAAAATCGCTGAGCAAACGTTGCGAACCATGGTGAAGCATTCGGGATTCGTTGTACCGGACGACTATTTTAGCACGTCGGCACAACGGCTCATTGCCATCCATAAAATCAACGAACGCGTAAGCGACACCGGCTTTACTGTCCCCCAGCATTATTTCGACACGCTGCCAAACCGGGTCGGACGCCAAACGCATCAGGCCGCGCCGGTTATACGTACGCTCCGCCCAAAATGGGTGGCCTATGCGGCTGCCGCCAGCGTCGCATTGGTGCTTGGATTAGTCGGCATGTTTAGATTCGCTCAAGATACGCCCGAAACCAAAAGCCCCTTGGCCTCGGTGTCTGACGAGCAAATATTTGATTACCTGGAGCTTTACGGCCCACCAAACGATATGATTTATATCTCCGAGCAGCTCGACGACTTTGATGAGCAAAGCATCGGCGAAGGGATTAGCGAGGAAGATATAGAAGCATACCTTAATCATACGTTGTAACAATGACCGTCGCAAAATCATTTCATCTCATCGCATTAGCGCTGTTGCTTCCTGTCACCATAGCCGTGGCGCAGGAAAGCAGGGCCGAGCGCTTTGAACGAATAGAGGCGGAGAAAATCGCGTTTATCACCAAGGAACTGAACCTGACACCCTCGGAAGCACAAAAGTTCTTTCCGGTGTATAATCAATACCATCGCGAAATTTACAAGCTGAAGCAAGAACGGCGTTCAACGAAGCGGCTAGGCGGTAAACCGCAGTTAGAGCACAACAAAATACCCGGCAACAATTTCAATCGTACCGACCGCGATGTCTTGGCTTTCGATGCCAAGGAGCTAGAGGTAAAGAAAATATACCGGAACCGCTTCGCCGCGGTGGTTGGCCAGGCCCGTGCGTCGCGCTTTTTTGAGGTTGAAGAGGAGTTCAGGAATTACCTGCTCCGCGAATTGCAACAACGGCGGCGCGACCGCGACCATCCATAAAATATTCCGTAACTTTGCATATGCTTAGTAACCGGCAGCTTTTCCTCGCTAATACCGCGCAGACATCTGATTCACCCCGCCTTATTGAAATAGACCGTGCAGAAGGGGTCTACCTATATGGTCCGAACGGCGAACATTACATCGACTTGGTTTCCGGCTTCGCCGTTAGCAATATCGGTCACCGCCACCCGCGGGTACTTGAAGCGGTAGCCAACCAACTCGACAGGTTCCTACATGTCACTGTATGGGGCGAATTTGTACAAGCGCCACAGGTAGCCCTGGCAACCCAGCTCCTTGCGGTCCTCCCTGAGCGCTTCGATTCGGTCTATTTTACCAATTCGGGTACCGAAGCGACCGAGGGCGCCATGAAAATCGCCAAGAAGTTCACTGCACGGCGCCGCATCATCGCTGCCGAAAAGGCATATCACGGCAGCACCCAGGGAGCGTTGAGCCTAATTGGCAACCCCGAGTACCACCGGGCATACGCACCCTTGCTACCCGACATCGATTTTATCCGCTATAATGACCAAAGCGACATCGCCAAAATCGATTGCTCCACTGCTGCCGTTATCCTCGAAGCAGTACAGGGCGAAGCCGGCATATGCGTTCCGAATTTATCGTACATGCGTGCCATACGCAAGCGTTGTGACGAAACGGGCACCTTACTCATTTTCGACGAGATCCAAACCGGATTCGGCCGCACCGGAGAATTATTTGCCTTCCAGCACTACGGCATCGAACCGGATATCCTGCTGCTCGCAAAAGGCATGGGTGGCGGCATGCCCATTGGCGCATTCGTGGCCAACAAGGCTGTCATGGACGTAATCAAAGACAACCCTATGCTCGGCCATATCACTACCTTCGGTGGTCACCCGGTAAGTTGTGCCGCTGCGTTGGCATCGCTCAATGTTATTCTCAACGAACATCTCGTTGACGATGTAGAACGGAAAGCCCAGTTGTTCCGACAGTACTTACAGCATCCCGCAATCCGCGAAATCAGGGGTATCGGCTTAATGTTATGTATCCAGTTGGATACGTTCGAACAAGTAGCGGGGGTGAGTAAATATTGCGCAGAAAATGGCGTCATTATCGATTGGTTTCTGCATTGCGCCACCGCGCTACGCGTTTCCCCTCCGCTTGTCATCAGCGATGACGATATCGCCAAGGCCTGCCAAACAATTTTGAATGCGCTCGACCACGACGAGGGCGGTAAACCTTAACCAAAACCATCTCAATTAGGCGCTTCATTTATTTTTATCCTCCATGCAACATTGGCCGGACGACCTGCGTCTATTGGACAAAAAGAAGGGAAGAAAACTCGTTGGAAGCCTCATTCACCGATAAACATTACGAATTGGTAGTGGCCTGTAAACTGGGCGACCGCCAATCGCAGTTTAAATTGTACAATTTATACGCAAAAGCGATGTATAATACCGCCCTGCGTATCGTACAAGATGAGGCCGAAGCCGCCGACGTATTGCAGGAGGCGTTTATCGATGCCTTCTCCCGTCTAGATAGTTTCCGCCAAGAGAGCACGTTCGGTCTTTGGATGAAGCAAATCGTGGTAAATAAATCGATATCGACGTTACGCAAACGGAAATTGGAGTTGCAACCGCTTGAAGTAGGTGAAGAACTGGCAGATGAGGAAAACAGTGAGAGCGATGTCGAACTGCAGGTTACAGCCATCAAGCAGGCCATCAACAGATTACCGGATGGTTACCGGTTGGTGCTCACGCTTTATCTGTTGGAGGGGTATGACCACGAAGAAATCGCCCATATCCTACGGATCAGTGAAGCGACGTCGCGCAGCCAATACCTCCGCGGAAAGCGGAAACTATTGGATTACCTAGCAAATTGAGTGGACAAGTATAGGAGCTGATATGAAAAAGGACTTGAAATCATTCATTCACGAAAACAGGGAGGCATTTGACGATGCTACCCCACCCTTACACCTTTGGCAAGGGATTGCCGGAGCGTTGGATGAACGGGACCTCCGGAACACCAAGGTGCGGGGTGGAAAAGGGGCATGGATTACACACGTGTTAAAGGTAGCGGCCCTCACCTTCCTAGTGGGTACGATAGGGATGCTGATTTACTTTTATGGCAAAAGGGAAGCCTACCTCGACTATAGCCGCGTAAATCCCGATTTAGCGGCTGAACAAGCGGTATATGCCCGGTTGGTGATGCAAAAAAAAGATTCAATCGCCTATATTGCCACATCGAATCCCGCACTATATGGGGAATTCTCCAAGGCGATCGATCAAATGGAGTCAAATTACGATATGTTGAAACAAGAGTTTGCTAAAAGCCCCAATCGAGAGCTAACGTTAGAAGCCATGATACGCAACCTCCAAGCACAGATCGATATACTCAGTCAGCAATTGGACGTATTGAACTATATCAATGACTCAAAAAAACAGACCGGCGATGAACAGATTTAAAGTATATCTAGCACTTTCGATGCTGCCGGTGTCGCACCTCGGCCCCACCGTGTGCGAGAACATGCCCTTGCAGGAAACCCACCAAATGGATTGGCAGCGATTCTTGGAGCCATCGGAAATCTTAGGGCATTTCCTTTACCAAAAGGAACGGGTAACCGAATACTCCTACCCCATTAATAGCCGCCAATCCGTCCATGTCGATAATCGCTATGGTAAAATCACCATCAATAATTGGGCAAAAAATGAGATCAAGGTAATTGTCACCGTACGTACCGCCGAAAACTCCGAACGACGGGCGCAGGAGGCGCTGGACCGCGTCCGTATTGACCAATCTCGTTCCAGTAATACCATCTCCTTCAAAACCGCTATTGAGTCGAGCGATTCGAATTGGTGGTCTATGCTGACGAGCGGCACGGGAGACCGTACACTGCGCGTAGATTACGATATATACCTCCCCAAGAAAAATGACCTAGCCCTCGCAAACCGCTACGGTGCTATCGAACTAGCGGATCGCGACGGTCAGGTAGATGTATCGGTCAGTTACGGAAGCCTGCATGCCGGCCGTTTGAACGGTCTGGACAACTCCTTATCCGTGGCCTATTCGAAAGCGGATATTGAATACCTCAATGAAGGGGCTGTTAGTGTTCGCTATGGTGGATTCACCTTATCCGAAGCCGAAAAACTCACGCTCGCAATGAGCTCCAGCGGCGGTAAAATCGGAAAAATAAACCGACAAGCCAACATTAGCTTGCGTTACAGTGGTGGGTTTGAAATGGGCCTCGGCCCTTCCATACAGAAAGCGAGCGTAGCAGCGTCTTATTCCAACATCCACATTCGGCCATCGACCGATGCTGCCTTTAATTTCGATGTTGCGGTGAGCTATGGTGGGTTTGACTATGACCACAACCGCATCAATATCGGTAGCAAATCGGAAAGCCATACCTCCGCCAGCTACTCCGGCTACTGGAACAAGGCGGTAGATAACGTCGTCAGCATCAGCGCACGGTATGGTGCGGTCAGTTTAAAATAGATGGGATGCTAGTAGATGGGATGCTAGCAACGTCCGTTAGCCGAACCGCTTCCGCAAAATCGCATACAGTTTATCCACCGTTTCCGGCTTGTCGGCCCAATTATTCTTCCGGGCATAGTTCGTTTGCAAGAAACCGTCGGCAGATGCAAAATCGTCATACCTATTCAGCAACTCGATCGCTTCGCTATAGGCTAAACTATATCCATTGAAAAGATCTTTGATAAAAAGCAGCTTATCGTTAAGGCTAATGGCCGACTTGATATCCGAAATCCGCTCACCATCACCCCCCGTTGCCATGAGTGGATTACCGCCACTTGCCTTCCGTTGCGCGGAGAGCCGCTCGTTGAGCGAAAGTGGCCGTGCTGGCTTCGCTTCGTTGTCCGAAGGTGCCGGTGGTACATCGGCAGCTTCGATTTCAACCGCTTTTTCTTCGATGACCACCTGTTCTGAGATGGCCTCATCTTGCCCCTCCATCACCACATTCCCTTCATCTGCTTCCGCCACGTCCATTTCTTCCGCAACGGGCTCATCATCAGACTCAGCTTGCGGGTCCTCCATGCGCCCCTCGACAAGGGACTCTTCGGCTACCTCGCGATCCTCACGATGCGCCTCAATCGGTTCCGGTTCTTCTTCCACCTCGGCGGCATCATCGTCGTCCACCGTGGCATCGTCACTTTCATCGGGTGCATCGTCACTTTCATCGGGTGCATGGTCACTTTCATCGGGTGCATGGTCACTTCCGCCATCCCCTTTCCCACTGTCATTATCCGGAATATCCATATCGATATCCGCATCTTCAGCTTCCATGTCGTCTGCCGCTGGCGTAAAGGCCTCCACATCTTCCGTCGCAGGCGTGAAAACAACCGCTTCCGGCGACGCCACTTCGGCACCAGTGTCCATATCTTCATCAGACGGATCGCCATCAATGGCCTCGGCTTCTTGTACGGGTACTTCGGCCGCCCCGCTCTCGGCTTTCCTTAATTTATTATAGACGGCCACATTAGCTGCAAAATAATTTACCGTAGCCTCAAAAAGATCGGTCTCCAAGCCATTGCCCGTTACCGTATCGTTTTCCAAATCGTCAAATTGGTTGTTAATCTCTTTCAGTAAATCCGCTATTTTTTCTAAAACCTGCTGTTTTGTTGCCATGCTGTTTAAACGTATGCCGATAAAATGATGAGTCAAAATTAACATTTAATTCTGATATTAGCGGGCTTCATAGCGACAATTAATTGGGTTTCCGTATATAACAACGATACATACCATGCTTTTTTCAGAAGACCGATTGGTGCATAGAGATACTTATTATGGTAGCATCGAAGTAATCTGCGGATCGATGTTCTCGGGCAAAACCGAAGAACTCATCCGAAGGGTGCGGCGTTCGCAGCTCGCCAAGCTACCGGTAGAGATCTTCAAGCCTGCCATGGATACCCGATACCATCAAACGGATATTACATCGCACGATAGCAACCGTATTTCCTCTATATCGGTAGAGCATTCGTCTACCATCCTGCTTCTGGGTAGCGCCGCCAAGGTGGTTGGTATCGACGAGGCACAATTCTTTGATGATGAATTGCCGGATGTATGCACGAAATTGGCCAACGCGGGGATTCGGGTAATCGTAGCCGGTTTGGACATGGATTTCAAAGGGCAACCCTTTGGCCCCGTACCGGCCCTCATGGCTATCGCCGAACACGTGACCAAGGTACACGCCGTTTGTGTGCGCTGCGGCGCGCCCGCCAACTACTCCTACCGGCTCACGCAAGATGACCGGCAACCGCTCTTGGGCGAAAAAGAAAGCTATGAGCCTCGTTGCCGCACGTGCTTCTTCGGCAGTAAATGATTAACGTTATAACCTGCGTTCGATTATTCGTTGTCGGCACAGAAATCCAATAAACTGTCGTTCCCCGTTGAACCTGACCCTTCCAAAGCGTTCTGAGCAACAAATAATAAGCGAACGCAGGTTTATAATTTATCGACGATGGCGTCGCTCATTGGCTCCACCTTGGAGCGGAAACGGTGAATGAGATGACCATGTTCATCGATCAGGAATTTTTCGAAATTCCATTTGATTTCACCGGTAAAATCAGGGTTATCCGCGGCGGTCAGATAGGCGAACAGTGGTGAGATATCCTTCCCTTTGACGCTGCTTTTTTCGGCCAGCAAAAACGTAACGCCGAAATTCTTTTCACAAAACCCTTTAATTTCTGTGTTACTACCGGGCTCCTGCCCTCCAAAATTATTAGCGGGAAAGCCAATGACCACCACTTTATCACCATATTTTTCCGACAATTCCTGCAACCCTGCGTATTGCTTGGTAAAACCGCATTCCGAGGCGGTGTTGACCAACAACAGCTTCTTCCCTTCAAATTGGGATAGGTCGACTTCCTTTCCATCAATCGACGTGACGGTAAACTGATATACGCTCTCTGCAGGAGCGCCCATCAGCATTGCACCTACTATTAAAATAGCTACCTTCATGTGTTAAAAAATTTAATGTTATACTTCTTGTTCTAAACCGCTGATATACTCAAACGTGTATTTCGTAGTTCTTCTCGCGTTGGATGATATAGCTAAACAACTCATTTATCGGGCGGTTCAACACTTTACCCATCTTCACGCCGCGCTGCTCACATACCTCCCGCAACTGTTCGATGAAAAAATAAGCTATCGACCCTACGAAATGGCATACATAGTCGCCGTGATCAGGAAACGGCTTTATATTCGTCGTAATGAACTCGGTAAAACCTTTCTTGAGTAGTTCGTCTATGAAAGGATGGTCGCTGTAAGCCGACATAAATAACGCAAATGAGGCAAGGTAAGCGTTGGGGGTAGCCCGCTGATATACGTTTTTGATAACAATTTCTTTGTTAAGCCGGTATTTTGCCGCAAATTCGGCGGCAAGGCCAGCCGGCATCGACCCATACAAAAATTGGGTTACCAATTGCTTACCAAACCAAACACCCGACCCCTCATCGCCAAGCACATAACCAATTCCCTGTTGTGTGGGGAGCACCTCCTCCCCATCGAAGAAGCTAACGTCAGAACCGGTACCCAATGTTGCGATGTACCCCTTCCTGTTGCCGCATGTCGCATAGGCGGCGCCAACCAAATCCGTCTCCACCGAAATAAATGCATTCGAAAATAGCTGTGACAATGCGTTGGAGACCATTTCACGCCTATCCGGGCTGGTGCAACCCGACCCGAAGAAATAAACTTCCGTTACCTGTTCCGCATGGGGAAGGATTTCGTTTGCATTCTGGATAATCTTCGCAATATCCTTTTCGTTCACAAAAAAGGGGTTCAGTCCTTTCGTTGTAAATGCCAACCGCTTGCCATCGGGAAGTGCCAGCATCCAATCCGATTGTGATGAACCGCTATCTGCTACTAATATCATGGCATCATCTTTATTGTATAGCTCAATTCGGGATATCAAACTTAACTAAAGTTGCGTTCATATGCAACAACAATGCCGCAAAATAAGCATTCAGTCCGCCTCAAGTACGCCGGCTATCTGTTTCAACGTTATTTCTGCCAGCTTTGCCTGGTACTGGGCCGTACTATAACGGGTGCTGGCATCCACAAAGTTACGCTGCGCTTCACGGAACTCCACAGGGGCAATACTTCCCAATTTAAATTTTTCCAGCGTAATGTCCATATTCTCCCTGGCAATGTCTTTGTTCCGTTCCTCCAGTCGCACCAGCTCCAGGTTCATCAAATACGTTTGGTATGCCGCGAGTAGCTGCGCATCGATTTGCTCCTCGATCTTGTCCACTTCGATTTCGGCTGCATCCAGCATCAATTCGGCATTCCGCTCATTCCTACGCTGCAAAAACCCGTTGAAAATATTCATCGACGCGGAAATACCATAATTGAATCCGTTATTGCGCGATTGCGTGGAAAAACCCAATTCCGCTGCGGAGCGCGAACGCGTATAGGCAGAAGAAACACGCACTACCGGATACCGCTCGCCCTTAACGCGCTTCAATTCCAACTGGCTAATCCGATGGTTTACCAAGGCCGACTGCAAGGCGGGGTTCAGCCGTTTTGCCTGTTCCGCTAACGTTTCGTAATGCAGGTCGCTGGCGATTAAGATAGTGTCTACAACGCTGAAATCGATGTTCACGTCGCGTGCCAGCAGCTCATTGAGCCTGATTTGCGTGGTTCGATAAAGGTCGCGTTGCCGCAGTAAATTCGTCGTATCCGTATTCAGGTCAACACTGGCCGCCAACACTTCCAATTTAGAGGCCCGTCCAATCTGATACCGGTTTTCAGCCGTCTGGTGGCGAAAGGCAGACAACTCCAAGGCGGTCTGCGTAGCCTTGATGAGTTGTTGTTGCTGCACCAGATCGAAATACCCGCTTACCACCTCGTACACGGTCGATAAAATGGCAGCTTTCAAATCGGCCTCACCCAACTTCCGCAGTGCTTGGAGTTGATCATAGCGGGTAAACATCTGGAGACCATCGAAAATCGTCCAATCCAAACTTACGCCGTATGCCATCGACCTGCTACGGGCCCCACGGAGCGCGCGGGTTTCGCCACTCAGGAGCGTCTGCGTAGTGTTTTGGATACTCGCTGCCGCAGAAACATCACCGCTGACGGATGGCAGCATGCCAGCATTACCGATGTCCACATTGTTGGCGGCCACATCGGCATCCTTCGCCACTAACCGGATGTCGTAATTATTCTCCAGTGCAATAGCCACTGCTTCTTCCATGGTGAGCACCGGCTGACCGATGGCCAGCACAGGAATGAAAAACAACGCAGCAATAGTCAATCTCTTCATAACGAATGTTCACCAGCCATTACTTCACCCTCTACGCGTTTCGCTTCTTCCAAATCGGGGTTGGGTTTATATTCGCGCGACCACATCGCATATACGGCTGGAATAATATATAAAGTAAGTATCAGCGAAAATAGGGTACCGCCCACAATAACCACTCCCATTCCGATGCGGCTGGTCGCCGCTGCGCCAAAAGCCATGGCAATGGGCAATGCACCCAGGGAAATGGCCAAGCTCGTCATGAGGATCGGGCGCAGCCGCGCCTCTGCGGCTTCGATAATCGCCAGCCGGACCGGCCGACCGCGTTCTTTGAGTTGGTTGGCAAATTCGACGATGAGAATCCCGTTCTTGGTTACCAGCCCAATGAGCATCACGGTACCGATCTGGCTAAAGATATTCCACGATTGTCCGGTTAACCAAAGGGAAAGCATCGCGCCGGCTACGGCCATGGGCACGGTAAGGATAATGATAACCGGGTCGAGGAAACTTTCAAACTGGGCCGCAAGGATTAAGTACACTAATAACAGCGCTAAGCCGAAAGCAAATAGGGCGTTTGAGCTACTTTCCTGGAAATCGCGGGATTCACCGCCCAAGTCGGTCGAAAAGCTGTCATCGAGCACCTCATCTGCGATACGATCCATGGCGTTGATACCATCTTCAATGGTGTATCCACGCGCCAGCGACGCAGAAACCGTCGCCGACATAAACCGATTATTATGGTACAGCTGGGGTGGGCTGCTTTGCTCAACCATATCGACGAGGTTATCCAGTTGGATCAGTTCGCCGGTACTACTCCGTACGAAAATCGTTGCCAGATCGAGCGGCGAGCTTCTATCCTGATCAGAGAACTGGCCAATGACCTCATATTGCTTGCCGTTCATCAGGAAATACGCAAAACGCTGTCCGCTCAGCGAAAGCTGCAAGGTCTGTGCTACATCCAATACGGATACGCCTAAACTTTGCGCCTTATCCCGGTTGATCGTCACATTTAATTCGGGTCGATTGAACTTGAGGTTGACATCGACATTCGCGAAGGTCGGGTCCGCCGATGCCCGATCCATAAACGCAGGTATTTTCTCTTCTAATTTACTGAAATTGGGTGCTTGAATGATGTATTGGATGGGCATGCCCCCTCTTCTGCCCACCGATATGGTAGGCTGCTGGGAAATAAAGGTGCGTGCTTCGGTGTATTTCCGGGTCTGTTTTGATAACGTTTCGGCAATCTCGTCCTGCGAACGCTCCCGATCTTCCGGCGGTACCAAACCAATACGCATCATGCCCGTGTTGGCGCCCCCCGCCCCACCCCATGAAGGTGAGGTGTTGACCATGTTGACTTTTTTCTCTGGAACGGAATCGTTTACCAATTGAATAAGCTCCAACATGAACCGATCCATGTATTCGAAGGTGCTGCCCTCGGGTGCCGTGATGCTCGCACGCAACAGGCTACGGTCTTCATAAGGCGCCGTCTCTTTACGCAGGTGTACCCAGAACCAGGCAATAAGTGCAAAACAAACCGCCAAAATGGGGAAACTTACCCATTTGGCGCGCATGAAACGCTTTAGCGATTGCGCGTAGCCCGTCGTCATCTTCACGAAATAAGGCTCCGTAGCGGTGTAAAACCACGAATGTTTTGCCCCCCGGTGCATCAAGTAAGCATTGAGCATGGGCGTAAGGGATAGCGATACGAATGCAGAAATCAATACGGCGGCCGCG
>NZ_JBMQOC010000030.1:0-5858 GCF_053550995.1 Parapedobacter sp. | reverse complement strand
TTGCACGGTATCATATAAACAAGCCATCCCGTCAAAACGGGATGGCTTGCAATCATATTAACACATTAAATCAAAAAATCATCCTCTATAACGGAACCATTTGACCAATTCCCTGTAACTGGCTTTCTTGCCGTACATCAAGATACCCACGCGGTAAATACGGCCAGCCACCCAAGTGGTGACGATAAAGCCACCCACCAGCAGCGCAAACGATACGGCGATTTCCCATACAGGCACTCCAAACGGCACGCGTACCAGCATGGCTATGGGCGAGGTGAACGGTATCATACTCAACCAAAACGCCAGCGGGCCATGCGGATCGTTGACCAACACACCGAACGAAAGGATATAGGTGAATAGCAACGGTATCGTAATGGGAAGCATGAATTGCTGGGTTTCGGTTTCACTGTCAACAGCCGATCCCACGGCAGCAAATAGCGCGCTGTAGAGCAAGTACCCACCGAAAAAATAGAGCAGGAACGTCGTGATAATCGTCTGGAAGTCGACTTTGCCCAGCTCATGCGTCACCTTGTCGACCATACCAAGCTCTGAGCCCGCCACCGGATGACCACTCACCAGCTGTTCGTTTTCCACCTGCGCCTTTAAACCATCACCGCCTATCATCCCTGTACCCGCCATACCCGCCAATGCCGTTGACAGCACAATCCACAAGATAAACTGGGTAAGGCCTACCAATCCAATACCCAGAATCTTACCCATCATCAACTGGAATGGTTTGACAGACGAGATGACCACCTCTACAATCCGGCTATTTTTCTCTTCAATGATGCCCCGCATCACTTGCGATCCGTATAAGAAAAGGCAGATATATACCAGTATGGACAACGACATGGCTATTCCCATTGCAGCGCCGGCGCTGCTATCTTTCTCACCTTCCGCCGTGATTTCCTTCGCCGAAACACGTACCTTTGGACGGATACTTTCAACAGTAGCACGGTCTATGCCGGCATCGGCATAAGCCCTGTCGCGGAGCACCTCTTCCAACTGGTCGGTTACCGTGCCCTGCACGCCAAAACTGGCGGTTTCTTTCGAAAACAGTGTCACTTCCGACGAAGCAGTGATATCCGGCGGGATCACCAACAGGAAGTTTTTCCCCTCATCGGTCAGTATACGTTCCTTTGCTGCCGTCACATCGCCAGATCCCTCAACAAACGTAATGTCATCTGTATTTTCAATCTTCCCTTTAAACAAACCGCTTTGATCTACCATATACACGGTGGCTTGGTTGTTCTCGAAACTCTTAGCAGTAAGGTAAATAGTGAGCGCATAAATTCCGATGAGAAACAGCGGAACAAGAAAAGTGACCAATAGAAAAGACTTCTTCTTCACCCGGCTCAGGTATTCGCGTTTGATAATCAGTAATATCTTGTTCATTATGGCGTTACGTTAAGGGTCGACTCGGTTTTGGCGGTTACTTGCTGTACAAAGATATCGTGGATACTCGGAATGACCTCTTTGAGTTCGTGGATGTGTACCAGCGGAATCAGGTATACCAACACATCATTGATGGTTTTGCCATCGGTTATCTGTAGTGTTAATGTGGTATTATCGCCGGTCTCCTCGTGACCGACGATGGTAAATAGGCCGGGAACGTCGGTGAGTTGCCTTTCTTGATGGAGATACTCCACACGGTATGTGTTGGTACGATAGGTATTTTTTATTTCTTTTACCCGGCCATCGAGGATTTTCTTCGACTTATTGATGAGCACGATGGTATCGCACAGCTCTTCAACGGACTCCATACGATGGGTAGAAAAAATAATAGTCGCCCCGTTCCGGTTCAGTGACAGGATTTCGTCTTTGATGATGCTGGCGTTTACCGGGTCGAACGCCGTAAACGGTTCATCGAGGATGATCAAATCGGGCTGATGTACCACAGTCGCTACAAATTGCACTTTCTGCTGCATGCCTTTACTAAGGTCCTCTACTTTCTTGTGCCACCAGCTTTGCATATCCATTTTTTCAAACCAGTGTTTAATGCGATCGGTCGCCTCGCTCCTCGAAAGCCCTTTTAGCTGCGCAAGGTAAAGCATCTGTTCGCCAATTTCCATCTTTTTATACAGCCCACGCTCCTCCGGAAGGTAGCCTATACGGCCGATGTGGTCGGGATTCAGCCGCTCGCCATCAAAGTAAATCTCTCCGCCATCGGGCGCCGTAATTTGGTTGATTATTCGGATAAGCGATGTTTTGCCCGCTCCGTTCGGACCCAAAAGACCGAATATGCTACCCTGTTCGACAACGGTAGACACATCGTCCAGTGCCCGGTGGTTGGCATACTGCTTAACAATATTTTTAATCTCCAGCATCGTGTGTTCTGTGGTTTTACACGTAAGACGCACATGCGCCGAGATTGTTACAGTCTTTGCCGCACCGGTCTGCCGTCAATTCAGCAACTGGTCAAACAATAGGGAAACATAATAGAGCCCACCAACCGATGGATTGCCCCACCCCGTGGTGTATAGCTTATTACCAATGTTGGTACCCCCCAGTTTCACGATAGACTTGATCAGGCGGATCTTTTTGCTCACTTGGGCATCGAAAGTTGAATATGCCGGGATCATGGAATGTCTGCCGATATTTACAGCCGGTGTACCTATTGTTGCGTTCCACAAGAATTTTGTTTGGTGACGGAAGGTGAGTCCAAAGCCCCATCCTGACCGATTGATGTCGCGGTTGGAGAACCCAAGGTTGAACCTGTATTTGGGTGAGTTGAAAAACGTAACAAAAGCGGGATCCTGCTCCTGCAGTTCATCGTCGTTTAACAATACGTTCTGTGTGATGTTACCGCTGAATGTGTAACCTTTTCCAATCACGTAGTCCAGCCCAATGCCCCAACCCGAATTTTTAAGTACCTGGGGTGCATTCACCGGCATGCTGTACACGTTGCGGCGCGTGGGATCGGCCAGGTCTGCCATCGATCCGTTCGGATCTTTCAACTGCACCAATACGGCAGCTCCTTCGAACGAGAGAAAGCGGTTGTAGTAATAGGAGAGGTCGATGAAAAAACGGTTGTCAAGTACACTTTTATAACCCAATTCATAGGTCTCCACCTTTTCGGGCTCCCAGTCTTTGAACTGGTAAGGCGTTATATTGCCGCTTTGGATATCCGAAAGTGCATATACCGGATTGTTCACCATGTTGTAGCGTTCGCGGAAGAGCGGCAGGCCACCGATGATCCGCGCCTGTGGCGTAAGCAGGTCGATGTATTGGTTCTGGGTGGTGGGTATGCGGAACCCCCGTTGGAAGGAGGCGCGGAAATGGTGATTGTCGGCAACGGTCAGCACACCCGATACACGGGGACTGAACTGCCCCTTGAAATTCTCGTTTTTGTCGTAACGCAAGGATGCCGTCAACTTGAAAACATCGTTGAAATTGCGTCCGGCCTGCACATATGCACCCCATTCCCGGATATTGAATTCATGATCGTTGTCGTCGCGTGCAAAGAGGGTACCCTCCGAATTAAGGTCATACACCCGATAGTTTGCACCGGCAATCAGTTCTACGATGGCCGGGTCAATTTGCTGCTTGAAATTGAACATCCCTTCGGCATGGTACATGTTCGAACGGTCGAGGAAATTAGCCCCTGCCGGGATCGCCCGTGTTTTGATATCGGCCATGGTCGCATCGAAGTCGGACCCACCCGGCAGGAACATGCCGTCTGCCGTCTCCAATGCGGGTGCCATGGCATCGGCCATCCATCCGTCACGATTGGCACCGGCATGGGCATTTGCGGCGTTTTGGGCTATTCCCAATGCCGTGGCATGGTCAGCGCCTCCCATCGATGCCTGCTGGTATGCCGTTAAGAATGCCCCCGCATATTGGGTATATGCATTTTGGACAAAAGCTGGCGCCCCGGCACCAATAGCTGTTTGCAAGTACCTTTGGCTCATCAGGCTGCCCAATACACCGAGCGCATGCGCATCCCCCGAGTTTTCACGTGTGGTGTACCCCCGCACAAAGAAATTATCGCCCCTAAGTTCGGCTTTGTATTGCCCCAGCGTAAAATTCTGGATATTATATCGATCAGCGGCAGTATACACCGTAGAGCCGTTTCCCCAATTGGCTTGAAGGATGGCTTCTACCTGATCATTAATCCGATAATGCAAAGACGCATTGAGCTTCAAACTTTTTGTCGGGTAATCCGTCAGCTGTTGTTCGGAATAGCCCGGTGCGGCCTGGTAATAGGGAGGCACCATGCTTTGGAAAATACCACGCGCGGCAGCCACCTGTTGCAGTGGGTCAGCGCCAGCGATAAACTGCGGCAATGTGGCGTTGCCTATTTGTGGTATCCGTGTTGTGTATATGGCCCCCAACGCGGCCGAAGAGCCATCGGAACCATCCCCCGGCATACCATTGGCATACAAAATATCGTAAAGATTCGCCCCTACATCGCCATACCAGTTAACGCCATCATAAGTCGGGTTGCCTTGGGTATTGCCGATATTGTCTTCGAGATCGGTGTTATTGGTAAAGCTCTGGTCGCGGTAGTCGGTTGCCTGCCAATCTTCGGCCTTTAAGTAGGCAATATTGGCTTTAAAAGCAAATTTATCATGGAATGCTTTCGCGAATCTTACCGCCACATCATAAAAGGCCGTGTTGGTCTGCGTACGGTTGGAGGCGCTCATCACGCCGGTTTTCACATAGGCGCTCAGGCCTTGGTACGTAAAAGGCGATTTACTATTCATCAACAGCAGTCCGTTAATGGCATTGGGACCATACAACGCTGAGGCAGCACCGGGTAGAAGCTCCACGTTTTCCACATCGAGTTCCGACATTCCCACCACATTACCTACGGCAAAGTTCAGGCCTGGAGCCTGATTGTCCATGCCGTCCATCAGCTGTACCAGCCGCGTATTGCCGTTCGCGCTGAATCCCCTTGTATTGACCGATCGGAACGTGACCGACTGTGTGCTCATCTCCACGCCCTTCAGGTTTTGCAGTGCATCGTAGAAGCTGGGCTGCGGGCTCTCACGGATGCCCAATACGTTCAGTTTTTCAATCGAAACGGGCGACTCTAACACGCTTTCCTCGATACGGGAGGCCGATACGACGACTTCCGATGCCATCATGGTCTGCTCGTGCAGGATGATGGCCAGCGCCGAAGACGATTCGCTTACGGTAATTTCCTGGGATCCGTAACCAATGGACGAAATGTGTAATGTAAAGGGCAATTGGTCGTTAATCCGCAAGGTAAACCGACCGGCATCATCCGTGGTCGTACCGATGATTTTGCCTTTTACCTGAATGCTAACGCCAACCAATGGCCGGCCTGTCGCATCGGAAACCGTTCCAGACACCGTCGTCTGTGCGCCGGCATGAAGGAAAAACAGATGGAGCGCGAATAGTAAGACGTACCATCCAAAGCGCGTGGGGGTCATCAGGTGTGCCATATCATTCTTATTTATAATTGGTTCCCACAATAATACGAATTATTTCGCCACGAATTTAATTAACCGATTAACATTTTTTAACAGCTTAGGTGATTAAACTATTGCCGCTGGAAACACTCATACCAAAACAGCATCCGTCTATGTGGGACGGATAGCGAAAAAGTATAACAATCTAACAGAGCGTGTCATGAAAAATGTAGTATTAATTGCATTCTTGCTTTCCGGGATGGCTTTCTCGACCTTCGCGCAGGAACGTGTATGGCGGACACCCAAAAGTGCCGAAGAAATCGCGCAGATGCGCACGGACCGTTTGACGGAACAACTCAGCTTATCCAAAGATCAGCAGCGAGCGGTATACGAGCTGAGCTTGGAAAATGCAAAAAAAATGCAGGCCGAACGGAAGGACCGGGCGGCGCGTTCTTCCCGCGTAGCGTCCGCACGCACCGC
>NZ_JBMQOC010000029.1:0-14591 GCF_053550995.1 Parapedobacter sp. | reverse complement strand
TATAATTCCCCCCGAAAACAGGACAGCAGTTTAAGTTAGATTTTTAGATTAAATTTGTTGTATTATGAGTAGGCGAAAGTTCACATCAGCTTTCAAGACGAAGGTAGTATTGGAAGCTTTATCGGAGCGTGTGACGATCCAGGAGCTGGGTCAGAAGCACGGGATCCACCCCACGCAGATCACGACGTGGAAGTCTCAATTTTTGAAGCAGGCCCCTGCGGTCTTTGATCGTCCGGTCAAGGACGCCAAGAGCGAGGCTCAGGAGCGTGAGGAGCAATACCTGAAGACGATCGGCCAACAGAAGATGGAGATTGATTTTTTAAAGAAAGCCTTGTCATGAAAGAGACACCAGCACAACGGAAGGCGCACGTTGGCAAGGCAGACGGGCTGAGCATAGCCCGCCAGTGCGAATTGGTATCGGTATCCCGGAGCAGTTTTTACTATCAACCTGTCGGGGAAAGCTCGCTGAACCTGGAGTTGATGCGGTTGATCGATGAGGAATACCTGCAGCACCCCTGGCTAGGCGTTCCCCGGATGACCACCTGGTTGCGCAGGGACAAGGGCTACCGGGTCAATCCCAAGCGCATCGAGCGGTTGTACGGGATCATGGGGCTGTCGGCCATGGGCCCGAAGCCGAACACATCCAAACGGGGCAAAGGTAAGGGGCACCGGATATACAAGTATTTGTTACGGGGTCTGGATATCACCCGCGTGAATCAGGTATGGGCCATGGATATCACCTATATTCCGGTACAGGGCGGTTACCTGTATCTGTGCGCCATCATTGATGTATACAGCCGCTATGTTGTGGGCTGGTCACTGTCCAACACGATGACCTCCGGATGGTGCCGGGATACGCTGGAGGCGGCAATCGGGGAACACGGTACCCCCGAAATACTCAACACCGACCAGGGAAGTCAGTTCACCGCCCACGAATTCTGCAACTGGGTGACCGGAAACGGCATCCGGCTAAGCATGGACGGCAAGGGCCGGGCGATTGACAATATTTTCATCGAACGGTTGTGGCGGAGTGTCAAATACGAACATGTATACCTGTTCCCGGCTGCCGATGGGTTGGCCTGTTACCAAGGTCTGCAAACGTATTTCGGGTATTACAACAACCAAAGGAGGCACCAAAGCCTGGAAGATGAAATCCCCGGTGAGGTCTACCAGAGCCTCAAACAAAAGGAGGTGGCATGAAGCAGAGGAAAACAGGTGCCTCCGGCGGGCGCTCGCCGCGCAGGCAGGTTAGGTTAATGTTGGTGGGTGGGATACCGGAAATATCTTACTTAGTTTATGAAAAATCTGTCCAATGATTGGGGGGAATTATATTTCAACAGTTAAAATTCCGTTAGATTAATAAAGTTCAAGCTATCCCAGCTTCCTTGTATATTCAAGAATATCTCCCGGCTGGCAATCCAGTGCTTCACAAATAGCTTCGAGCGTTTCAAACCGGACGCCTTTGGCCTTTCCTGTTTTTAATATGGAAAGGTTCACAGTGGTAATCCCGATTTTTTCGGCCAATTCCTTGCTTTGCATTTTACGTTTGGCCAGCATCACATCTAAGTTTACAATAATTGGCATAATCAGATATATAAGTCTTGTTCATTTTGCAATCCAATGCCTTGATCGAAAATTGCCGCAAGGAAATAGATGAAGACCCCCAGTATAAAATGCAGGACAATCAATACGATAATGAAATCTTCAATTGGGACAAAGAGACAGCCGATGACCGTTGCCAGCGCAGGCACGATTAGGTTGAACCCGTAAAATCGTTTTAAGTGAACTACATTTTGAGACGTAAACAAGGTAGGTTTTAGAAAAACCCGGAACACGTCTGACACAAGCCAGAAGAAAGCACTGTATAATGCCAAAGGAAGCAGAAAAGAAAACAGCATGTACAGGGTGTAGTTTTCTACGATAAGGAATGTTTTAGAGGTAAAAGGAAAAAAAATATGTAAAAACTTTCCTTCAATTACGCCTGTCCAAATTCCGGTCAGAATGCATAATGCCGCATATAGGGTAGTGAGAAAATATCCTACGGCCAGCATTCGACTGATGATGTAGAGTATTTTGGCTACGATTTTTGTTCGTTTCATTTGGTGAATCTATAAAATTAACGTAACAAATATACTAATTAAAATAAAACGATAATAAAGAGACTGAAAAAAATCCTTTTGAGCCTCACCTGATGGAAAAGGCTTCATTTCAACAAAAGACAGCCCGAAAGGCCAGGCCACCATGTTCATTCACTTCAACTCTGAATGCCGGGAATGTGGTCGGAACGGAGATTAAAGACTTGGTAGCATCTGCTTTAAAAAAGGTCGCAAACATTGATAGACGCTATGAAAACGGCGATATTGAGGAAAAAAGGCTTATAGTGAGTTCGATGTTCCCCGATTTTTTGGAATTTGACGGAACACAACATCGAACTCCGAGACTAAATTCTGCGGTTGCTCTTATCTGTCAGAATAACAGCAAGTTACATGGCAAAAAAAAGGACAAGCGATGATTTAATTCGCTTGTCCAATGGGGTGATCCCGCTGGGATTCGAACCCAGGACCCATACATTAAAAGTGTATTGCTCTACCAGCTGAGCTACGGAATCATTCTTTATCCTGTCCAGAACAAACTTCCCTGCTTTTGGAAAGTGGTGCAAAGATAGAATTATAGGCCATTCTGTCCAAAATTAATTTCAGATAATTCAAGCTTTTAGGATAAAGGCTTTAGTTCCAGTGGCTAATGCCACTTCGGTATGTCGCCCACCGTGTGAGTTATTCTTTTCGGTATACCGTTTCGCCGGCGATCGCCGTTTGTAACACGGTCACTTCACGTATTTCCTCGAATGGAATGGTCATGATGTCTTTTTCTAATCGCACGAAATCAGCTTTTTTTCCCACTTCGATGCTTCCACGTGTTTCGGCTTCAAATACGCTGTAGGCCGCCCATATCGTCATGCCCCGTAGTGCTGCCTCCCGGTCAATCGCGTTCTCCGGCTGGAAGCCTCCATGGGGATAATCATCTTTATCTACTCGAGCTACAGCCGCGTGAAACCCATAAAGAGGATTGATGTGCTCTACAGGAAAGTCGCTGCCCAGGGCTAACCGGCCCGCCTCTTCGAGCAACTGCCGATAAGCATAAGCACCCTTGATGCGCTCCGGGCCTACGCGGTCTTCGGCCCAATACATATCCGACGTGGCATGTGTGGGTTGCACCGATGGAATGATATCGTAGGCGCCGAATTTGTGGAAATCAGTTGGCGATACAATCTGTGCATGTTCGATGCGCCAACGGCGATCATTTTTCCCTTTGAGGTATTTGCCGTAAATATCGAGTATCAGTCGGTTGGCCGAATCACCTATTGCATGTGTGGCTACTTGGAAATCGCTATCGACTATGCGGGCAATGGCCGAATCAATGGCCTCGGGGCTGAACAGCAAGAACCCTGAAGTCGGCGCATCTGCATAAGGGTGAAGCAGGCAAGCACCCCGTGAGCCCAGGGCACCATCGGCCAGTATTTTAAAGGAACGCACCGTGAATCTGTCGCTCACGTAGGGCCCCGCCGCCAAGTAGTGGTCCAGATTTTCATGGGAAATGCCTATCATCGCGTGGTTTCGGATGCGAAGTTGCCCCGCCATATACAGGCTATCCAATAATTGAAGGGAAGAATGCCCCAGACCGGCATCGCTTACAGTGGTAAGCCCCACAGCCAAACAAGCATCTTCCGCTTTCTTAAGAAATTGTGTTAGTTGTGAAGTCGTGGGACCAGGAATAAGGCTAGATACGGCATCCATTGCATTGTCTACCAACATACCGGTAGGCTTACCCTGCCGGGTTTCAATCAATCCACCTTCGATATCAATCGGTCCCGTGATACCGGCCAGCTCCAACGCCTTACCACTCGCTAGTGCTGCGTGCCCATCAATGCGGACAAGATATACCGGAATGTCTGGGAATGCGATGTCTAAACCGTCTTTTGTTGGAAAAGACTTGTTTTTCCACAGGTTCTGATCCCAACCACGGCCCAGTAGCCAACGTGCATCGGGATGTTCGGATCGGAATGCCTTGAGGCGGTCGATGATTTCATCGAATGAGGTAGCCCCGCTCAGATCGGCTTGTCCATACGTCCGAGCATAGCCCAAGAAGTGCGCGTGGGCGTCGTAAAAACCGGGGTAGATGGGTTGGCCATGCGCATCAATTGTTTTTTTCGCCTCGTATGTTGAACGAATCTCATCCGAGGTGCCGACAGCAATGAATTCACCGTCGCGTACAGCAAAGGCTTCAGCGGTGCTAAACGACGAATCGACCGTGTATACCACGGCATTATACACAACCAGGTCAGCCTGTTTGGAATCGCTGCACGAGCAGATCATCGCGGTGATGGCTGCCGTTAATATAAGCATGTTTTTGTTCATGGTTTATCGATGTCAATTGGATTTTTTTGCGTGGACCATCCGGTCGGCACCTTGCATGTCTTGATGAAGTGTAACTGCTTCGAAGCCTTTTTTTTCAAACAGATCACTGACCTCTTGGCCATAGTTGCGGTTAATTTCGACATATAGATTGCCATTTGGCTGCAGGTGCCGCATGGCAAATGAAGCGATATGCTCATAAAACAGCAAAGGGGCATCTCCTTGAACGAAAAGGGCCAAATGGGGTTCGTGTTCCAATACATTGCTGTGCATTTCGTCCCCTTCGGCCGTGGTAATATACGGGGGGTTGCTTACTACAATGTCAAACCGGTGGTCGTTTTGGAAAATTAAATCCCATTCCAAAATATCCGCGTGGATGAAATCGATTTGTGCGGACTGGCTTTTTGCATTCTGCCGCGCTACACGCAGCGCATCGGCCGAAACGTCAAGGGCATATACCTGAGCCTGTGGCAATGCCTTTTTCAGCGCGATGGCAATACAGCCACTTCCAGTGCCAATGTCGATAATACGCAAGGGAGCTGGTGTAGGCCGATGGTAGTGAGCGATGAGGTGCACTAACTCCTCGGTCTCTGGTCGAGGTATCAATACAGTGTTGCCTACAGTGAGTTTCATGCCCATAAACCAAGTATATCCTAAGATGTATTGGATGGGCTTTGCCTGTTGAAGCGCCGACAGCACGGAAATAAACCATTCCTGGTCTTCTTTGCTTAGTTGCGCCTGCCTGTTTAATAAGTATGTTGTTTTAGACCAGCCGAATCGATCCTCAGCTAGGAGGTAACAAAGCTGCTTAATTTCGTCTATTGGATATAAACCCAACAGGTCATCCACGAACCGTCGTTCGATTGCCGCTATGGATTGCATGAATACAAACATACGTTATACATTCGGATTGACCAAGCGGCAATAACTTATCTGTTTCTTACCTCTTGTTTACCTAATGCTTACTTATCCCTTAATCCTACCTTACTTCTCACTTACCATTTCCTTACCTATTCCCTACCTATTCCTTACCAGTTCTTTACCTATTCCTTACCATTTCCTTACCTATTCCTTACCTATTCCTTACCAGTTCTTTACCTATTCCTTACCAACGCGGTAAACGATAGGTAAGCCAACGGTAAGAAGGGAGTATAAAGAAGGGGAATGAAGTGTATGCCAAGACTAGGGCGGCAAAGGAGCCAATAAAAAAGAACATTTTTAAGTATGTTTGCGTCATGCAGGAACATGAGGTCTATATGCGGCGCTGCCTCGAGTTGGCCCGGTTGGGAATGGGGATGGTAAGCCCCAATCCGATGGTAGGAGCCGTGCTGGTTCACGATGGGAAGATCGTAGCTGAAAACTACCACCAACGGTTCGGCGGACCGCATGCTGAAGTGTTGGTTATTGAAGAAGCGCTTGCCAAGTACGGCGATGGTGCCGCGGCGCTGTTCCGAAACTCGACGATGTATGTCAGTTTGGAGCCCTGTGCCCATTATGGGAAAACGCCGCCCTGCGCGAAGTTACTGGCCGAACATCAGTTAGGTGAGGTCGTTGTGGCCTGCCGTGACCCGTTTGATCAGGTGAATGGCAAGGGAATAGCCATGATGAAGGAAGCGGGCATCCAGGTCATTGAAGGTGTACTGGCTGATGCATCCCAGTGGTTAAACCGTCGATTTACTACGCGCGTAGGGCAACAGCGGCCATATGTTATCCTGAAATGGGCCCAAACGGCGGATGGATACATGGCACCCGCCGATAGCACCCAACGGTGGATTACCGGAGCGGAAGCAAAGCAGTTAGTACACCGCTGGCGCAGCGAAGAAGATGCCGTATTGGTAGGTACACAAACTGCTTTGGCGGATAATCCGAGGCTCAATGTCAGGGAATGGAAGGGCAAGGACCCCAAACGAGTACTCATCGATAAACATCTAGCCGTAGGTACCACGGCCCATTTGCTGGACGGTAGTACGGAGACGATCGTGTTTAACGCTACGCGAACCGATTGGGAGGGGAGTAACAAATACATTGCCCTCGAAGATTTCGATTGGTACTTACCCCAGAAAATACTATTCCAACTTTATTTGATGGATATCCAATCCATTATCATAGAAGGCGGACGCAAGACACTCGATCTCTTCATCGGAGCCAATCTATGGGACGAAGCACGGGTATTTACATCCCCCCAAGTTTGGGGAGGCGGCATTGCAGCGCCGATATGCCATGCGGTAGAAGCTGAAAGCAGGCAAGTCGGTGTTGATCGACTGGATATATATTACCGAAACAACGAGCAACACAGTACGAGCTAATGGACTTCTACATCGCTGCGGTTATTCAAGCCTTATGTTTCGGCCCATTGGTCGTTGGCCTCTTCCTGTCGATGAAGATTTTCAATATTCCGGACATTACCACGGATGGGAGCTATACATTCGGTGCTGTCATCACAGCCGTTGGATTATCCCACGGCTATCCGCCGATGGTGACGCTCCTATTAGCGATGGGCGGTGGCGCGCTGGCGGGATGCTGCACGGCTTTGATCCATACATGGCTGCGTATACACGCGCTATTGGCAGGTATTCTGGTGATGACTGCGCTTTATTCAATCAATCTAGTGCTTTTAGGGCGATCTAATATGCCGCTGCTCGATTATCCGGATGTATTCCGCGAATTGGGGCTGTTTGATAGTACGGATCACAACACCCTCACGGTATTGCTGCTGTTCGTTGTTGCTTTGCTTTTTGCCATGGCCTATTTGCTGCGTAGTGATTTCGGTATCGCACTGCGTGCTACGGGCGATAGTGAGGCCATGATTCGAGCCCAGGGGGTAAACACCACGCGGATGAAGGTGTATGGTTTGGCGCTTTCCAACGGGTTGGTTGCGTGGAGCGGCGGATTGATGGCACAATTCCAGGGATTTGCAGACATCAACATGGGGATAGGTATCGTAATCAGTGGACTGGGGGCTGTAATTATCGGCGATACGCTAATTAATTCCATCAAATTGCGTGCAATGCTACCGATGTTGATCTGCATCATTGTGGGGGTGGTTTTGTTCCAATCGATGCTGGCATTGGCACTCAGTGCCGGCGTCAATCCCAGCTTGTTGAAGCTCACGACGGCATTATTGGTATTGGCCATTGTAGCACTTCCCCGAGTGGGGGGGGCGCTGCAACTCTCCAAACGTTAGGTATTTCGGGATGCTCCAGCTACAACATATCACCAAAATATTTAATGCCGGTAAAGCCACCGAGGTTGCGGCAGTGAAGGATCTCACGCTTCGGCTGGATCCGCAGAGTTTCAACGTGTTGGTTGGTGCCAATGGCTCGGGAAAAAGCACGTTGCTCAATTTGATTGCAGGCAGCACACACCCTGATAAAGGAAATATATTGCTACATGAGCGCGAAATCCAGCGATTGGCCGACTACCGGCGCAGTAAGTGGATAGGGCGGGTATTTCAAAACCCATTGATGGGTACCGCAGCCTCGTTGAGTGTGTTGGATAATTTTCGGATGGCGGCCTTGCGTCGATCGACCAAATGGATAACGTTGGGCACCGGTGGCCGGTTCAGAAAGCAGGTTGCCGAAAAAATAGCGACGTTGGGTATGGGCTTGGAAAATAAGCTTACTCAGCCCATGGGGTCGTTGAGTGGGGGACAGCGGCAGGCACTTACCCTACTGATGACGGTCATGGCTGACGTAGATTTACTTCTGCTTGACGAGCCGTCGGCTGCGCTGGACCCACGTTCTGCTCGGCAAGTGATGGAAATCGCCAACCGACTAATAGCCGAAGATCGCCTTACTGCACTACTGGTTACCCACAACATCAATGAGGCACTACGCTATGGCACGCGGCTTATACAGATGGAGGATGGGAAAATCATTAAGGATTATGACGCAGCTGCCAAGCGCGGCCTTGATCATGGCGCCGTGGTATCGTGGTTTGATTATTTCTGACCAAATTCGTACCTTTGGCTTGCATTACCTATAACCACACGATATGGCCTTGTCTGAAGATTTATTGCATTTCATTTGGAAGTATCGATTGTTTACTACGCAAGATCTGCACACCGAATCTGGCAAAACTATTCAAATTTTTCATGTAGGCAACCATAACCATGATGCAGGTCCTGATTTTCTGGCGGCACGTATGGTCATCGACGGAATTGAGTGGGGCGGCAATGTAGAAATCCATTTGCGGGCGTCCGATTGGGACCGCCATCGGCATCAGCAAGACGAAGCCTATAATAACGTTATTTTACACGTGGTTTACGAAGACGATAAGGACGTTTACCGTGCCGATGGTTCACCTCCCGAAACGTTGGAGCTGAAACCTCGGATATCGGCTGCCATTTTGCCGCGCTATAGGGAGCTGATGAGCGGCATGTGGTGGATTCCCTGTGAGAAAATGATTCACCGGGTGCCATCGTTTCACTTATCGCAATGGCTTTCCCGTCTATTGATGGAGCGCTTTGAGTACAAAATTTCGGCTATATACGCTTTGTTGGAGCAACAGCGTGGTAGCTGGGAGGATACCTGTTATATCTGGATGGCGCGGAGTTTCGGGTTCAAGGTGAATGCCGATGCCTTCGAGCAATTGGCACGTAGCCTACCATTGTCGGTAATCGGCAAGCATAAAGATAACCCACTGGCGGTAGAGGCCTTGTTTTTTGGCCAGGCTGGGATGTTAGAAGGGGAGGTGTTCGAAGATGCTTACCCACAAGCACTCCAGCGTGAATATGCCCACTTGCGGCGATTACATTCGTTGCAACCCATGGGTGGGGCAACATGGCGTTTTATGCGGACACGGCCAGGGAATTTTCCGACGGTCCGCATCGCACAGTTTGCAGCCCTTTGTCTACGGTCTACACAGTTGTTTTCCATCATCGCCAATACCAAAGACATAGGCTCCCTGGAAACTTTTTTTGATGAGCTTCCCTTAAACCACTATTGGCTTGGGCATTATCGCTTTGATTCGTCTTCTTCTTCCGGAGGAAATCAACTGGGTGAACGATCGGTAGATATATTGTTGATTAATGCCGTAGCAGGCATAATATTTGCCTATGGTAAATATATCGGTAAAGAAACGTATATTTACCGGGCTATTGCCTTGCTTGAAGCACTGAAGGCGGAAGACAATACGGTTGTACGCCGGTTTTCGGCATTGGGAATCAAAGCAGAGCAAGCCGCTGAGTCACAGGCTTTGTTACAAATGAAAGCGTTTTATTGCGACAAGAAAAAATGTTTGGATTGCGGGATTGGGTTGCAGTTGATTAAACACGATGAATGATGGTTAGGCGAATTCTCTTGTTTTTCGAACAACGTTCCTTTGGGGTTTGCACCTACATGGGTGAACGCTTGGGTATCTCCATTTCCAAACTTCGTCTATTCTTTATCTATACCTCTTTTCTAGCGGTAGGTTTCCCAATCATCTTCTATTTTTTAGCCGGTGTTGTCTTGGATTTCCGTAATTACATCAAGCGCATGCGCCATCAACTTTGGGATGTTTGACCGATCGAAGAGCAGCTTGTTTCCATTAAGCCTTCAATATATTCGCAATTTCGGTGTGGCCCTTCTCGCCGGCCAGGTCTGATGCTGTTTTACCCATTTCGTTCTTGATCTCTACCGACGCTCCATTTTCCAATAGGAGGATAATGAGGTCGATGTTGCCGGTTTGCGCAGCAAGGTGCAGTGGACTGGTGCGCGAGGTTTGGAGTACGTTGACTTCTCCGCCCGCCTCGATAAGCATCTTGGCAATGCCGTCAAAACCAGAACCAATGGCAGCATGCAGCGGGTATACGTTATAACCATTCCTGGAATGGGTATTCGGATCAGCACCATTTTCCAATAGAAAACGTACGATATCCTCATTTCCGAAATGCGTTGCCATTCCTAATGGGGTAAATCCATGGTCCGAGATCATTTCCAGCGTATCCGGATCATTCTCCACCATCGCCTGCACTTGTTCAAACAGGTTGGCAGCCGCCGCCTCATGTATGCTCAATTCATTGAGATGCTTAAGCAGTACCTTCGCAATGTGGGGTTTGTTATAGTAGCAGGCTAGTAGGAGGGGGGAGATTTCGTGACTCGTTTTTTGGTTGCATAGCGCGGGGTTTCCATTCAACAAATCGTCGATGGCTATGCTGTCGCCTTTCTCTATATATTCTTCTAGCAGACTGAGACTCATTTTTCTTATTTGGATGGTCAACAACTAAATTACAAGGACGAATTAACTAAAAATTTATGAAACCTACATGAACTGGCTCTTAAAAAGGACTTGGATAATAAAGACCGGGCAGGGCATCGTCACCGGACACCGTCATCCTGTTGTAGTATTACGTCTACAAAAACGCTTTTTAGGTGTATATTTGTTTGGTATACCCAATCTTTGATGTACTTTTGTAATGCCCTCCCAAAGGGCATGTTTTTCATAGGTAGATGTAGGGTCGAATATTTAATTATTCGGCCCTTTTTTGTTTGGACATGTTCTGCGTCTTTCCCCAAACTGTTAAAAAATGTGAAATTATTTTTGAAAAAACAGTGTTTTTATACATTTGCCGGTACTATTTATCATTTCTAAATAAGTCTTTTTCTTATGTTAACACGTGCCATTACTTTACCAAAAGTTATCGTTTTGCTATTGGTGTTGTGCGGAGTGATCCCCATTCCGTGTGTGCAGCGCGTTACCGTTGCACAAAGTTTGTCTCTTTACACGCCCTATACTAAAATTTCGGTGCCTCCGGGCGAATCCATCGATTATTCGGTTGATGTAATCAATAACGGCGGAGGCATCCGAAATGCTGATTTGACCGTTTCGGGCTTACCCGAAGGATGGTCTTATGAACTCACGTCGGGTGGGTGGACCGTTGAACAGCTTTCTGTATTGCCCCGCGAAAAGAAAAACATTTCCTTCAAGGTACAGGTACCCTACAAAGTTGAAAAGGGTACATACCAGTTCCGACTCACAGCAAGGGGTGCCAGTAGCCTACCACTCACGGTCGTGGTATCGGAACAGGGTTCTTTTAAGTCGGAGTTTAATACCGATCAAGCCAATATGGAGGGCGCAGCAAACTCATCGTTTACGTTTAACGCGACACTTCGTAACCCCTCCAGTGAAGCGCAGGTCTATGGATTGCGGGCACAAGTGCCACAAGGGTGGAACGCGCTTTTCCGTGCGAATGGCAAGCAAGTATCGTCGGTAAAAGTAGACCCCAATCAAACGCAGAACATTACCATCGAGTTGGATCCACCCGACCAACTCGGGGCGGGAAAATACAAAGTTCCGGTGGTCGCGTCAGCGAGTGGGATGTCTTCCAATTTGGAGCTCGAAGTGGTTATTACGGGGTCATATAACCTGGAGCTTACCACCCCTACAGGTCGGTTAAGTACATCCATTACCGCAGGCGGTGATGAGAAGGTGGAACTCTTGGTGAAAAACACCGGCTCGGCGCCGCTGAAAAACGTGGAGATGAAGTCTTCGACGCCGGTAGATTGGACCGTTTCGTTTCAACCCGCAAAAATCGATGTCATCGCTCCGGGTCAACATGCCCAGGTCATCGCAACCGTCGAAGCAAGCGGGAAAGCCGTAGCGGGCGACTATGTGACCAACCTTGAAGCCAAAACCGCAGAGAAGACGGCCACAGCTTCGCTGCGTGTGTCTGTGCGTACCCCCTTGCTTTGGGGCTGGTTAGGGATCATCATTATCATGGGTGCACTGGGTGGTGTTTATTATTTGTTCCGCAAATATGGAAGGAGGTAGCCCGTGGATCATTCAATTATCGAACTTAAGGGCCTTACCAAACGGTATGGCGATTTTACGGCCGTTGATAGCCTCGACCTCTCCATACGCAAAGGCGAGATTTTTGGACTGCTGGGTCCAAACGGTGCGGGTAAGTCCACGACCATTTTGATGATGTTGGGACTTACCGAACCGACATCCGGGGCAGTGCAGGTATGTGGAATGGATTCGACGGTAAACCCCATCGAGGTAAAGCGCCGGGTAGGTTATTTGCCAGATGATGTGGGGTTTTATGAGCCGCTAAATGGCCGCGAGAACCTATTGTATACCGCGCGGCTCAATCGCCTATCGCTCAGTGAAGCTACCTCTCGTGTCGATCACCTTTTAGAACGTGTGGGGCTGCGGCAAGCCGCAGGGAAAAAAGTCGGTAAATACTCGCGGGGTATGCGGCAGCGCTTAGGCTTGGCCGATGTATTGGTGAAAAACCCCGAGGTCATCATCCTGGATGAACCGACCCTGGGAATAGACCCCATCGGTGTGCGTGAATTTTTGGAACTGATTGTGGTATTAAGCCGCGAAGAACAGATAACCGTGCTGCTTTCCTCCCATCATTTGCACCAAGTGCAGCAGGTGTGCGATCGGGTGGGCATATTTGTAGGAGGGAGGCTTCTTGCAGAGGGAGGTGTGTCTGATTTGTCGCGTGCGCTTTTTTCGGATAAAGAACCGTACCTCATTGAAGTCGGTGTCGATACCGTTGGCTTGGGCAATGGGGCAGACCGGATTGCAGCTGTTGCAGGGGCTGTACGCGGACTGAACCACGTCGTGTCGGTTACCGTTGATGCAGGTAAACTGTGTATTGGCAGTGAGGAAGATGTCAGCGCCGACGTAGCGCGGATTGTGGTCAATGCCGGTATGGGACTCACGTCCCTGATGATGAAGGAATACGGTCTGGATGATATTTACACAAAATATTTCGAGGGAGGCGAGGTGTATGGAAAAATTGCATAATATGGTCAGCCAATTGAAAGGAAACGGCTGGGCAACCAGGATAGTCGATGCTGCCGGCCGGCTGCGCTCGAAAGTAGATGAACGGAATGCGCACCGCATAGTTCACCCGTTTTGGATCATCGTTCAAAAAGAAATATCCGACCATGTGCGTAGCTGGCGGTTTAACGTATTGTTGTTCCTGATTCTGCTGACTTGTTTCGGGTCGCTTTATACTTCAATTACCAGCCTGGTGGCTGAGCTGTCGAAATCCAGCAATGCGGATGACCCGTTTCTCTTCTTGAAGTTGTTTACGCAATCCGATGGTTCCCTTCCCCCGTTCCATGTGTTCATTGGTTTCCTTGGACCATTATTGGGTATCGGGTTGGGGTTCGACGCGATCAATTCAGAGCAAAATTCGGGTACGTTAAGCCGCGTCATGTCACAACCTATACACCGCGATTATCTAATCAACGCCAAGTTCGTCGCTGCACTGACGGTAATCGGCGTTATGTTCTTTGCGCTTGGCTTTTTAGTGATGGGGTTTGGCTTGTTCATCATCGGTATTCCGCCAACGGCAACGGAGTTTTTGCGGATCATTTTCTTTCTGTTACTGAGCGTTCTTTACGTCGCGTTTTGGCTCAATTTGGCGGTGTTTTTATCTATCCGGTTCCGTCAGGCCGCTACTTCGGCGCTCACTGCAATTGCCATCTGGCTGTTCTTTACCGTATTCTATCAGCTCATCGTTAACATAGTTGCCCGTGCAATGGCGCCACCCGAAATGGTGTCGCAAGAGCAACTATTAGGCTATCAGCAGTTTATTGGTAATCTCATGCGGGTTGTCCCCAGTCAGTTATATACCGACGCTACCACCACTTTATTGATGCCGTCGGTAAGAAGCTTGGGGCCGCTTACCATGCAACAGACCTACGGAGCCATTCCGAGTCCGCTGCCGTTAGGCCAAAGTTTGTTGATCGTGTGGCCGCAGCTCACCGGGCTTATCGCAGCAACAGTCGTGTGCTTTGCACTGTCATACGTTTCATTCATGCGAAAAGAAATCCGGTCGCGGTAAGCAGTGCCGGCGGAAGTTCCTTCAATAAAGGGCGCAGATGTAACGGTTTGTAATTAAACAGCGATTTGGTTATGTTTGGCAAACTTTCATGACGATGAAGCGTAAGATTGTTGTTGCCATAACCGGAGCGAGCGGCTCCATTTATGCCAAGGTATTGCTAGACAAGTTGATGGCACTCGATACGCAGTGGGATACGGTGGCAGTGGTCATGTCGGATAATGCCAGGGATGTGTGGGAATTTGAGTTGGGTGATGTTAGCTACACCGACTACCCATTTACTTTACATGAGAAAAGCGATTTCTATGCGCCGTTCGCATCCGGGTCCGCTCGGTTTGATACAATGATCGTATGCCCTTGTTCAATGGGCACGTTGGCGAGGATAGCACAGGGTA